>NZ_JBOGDD010000001.1:0-4501 GCF_050701675.1 Mycobacterium sp.
CACTCGACCTCATGCGCCGGTCGCCGCAGTCGCCCAACGGCACCAACGAGCTACTGGTCAGCGAGCTGTGCCTGCAGGGCGAAGCCATTGGCATCACCCGCATTTCGCTCAACTTCGCGATGTTCCGCTCGGCCTTCGAGGAAGGTGCCCAACTCGGCGCAGGCCCGGTGGCGCGGTTGTGGCGCGCGCTGCTGGTGTTCTTCTCGCGCTGGTGGCAGCTGGAGACCCTGTACCGGTCGAACATGAAGTACATGCCCGAATGGGTGCCCCGCTTCGCCTGCTACGAGGACGCCCGCCTGATCCCGCGCGTCGGCATCGCGTCGGTGATCGCCGAGGGCTTCCTGGTGCTCCCGTTCAGCAGTCGCACCAAACAACACACGGGACAACACATCTCCGCTCCGCAGACGCTGGTCAACTCCGGCAGGCTGCAACACGATGGCAGTGCCCCCGACCTCACCGGGCTCGAGATCGAAGGCGCGAAGGATGACGTCGTGCACCGGTTGCCCGAACAGGTCAGGGTGCGGATGGCCAAGCTGAAGACCCTGCAGGACAACGGTATCGATGCCTACCCGGTCGGCAGGGCCCCGAGTCACACCGTCGCGCAGGCCCTCGAGGCGGCCGCCGAGGACAGCGTGACGGTGTCCGGCCGGGTGCTGCGCATGCGCGACTACGGCTCGGTTCTGTTCGCCGATCTACGCGACTGGTCCGCCGAAGTGCAACTGCTGTTCGACAATTCGCGCCTGAGCGAGGGCAGCACCGCCGACTTCACCAAAGCCATCGACCTCGGAGACCTCGTCGAGGTGACGGGCAGCATGGGCGCCAGCAAGTCGGGAACTCCGTCGCTGCTGGTGGACGGCTGGCGGTTGATCGGCAAGTGCCTTCGGCCGCTGCCCGACAAGTGGAAGGGGCTGACCGACCAGGAGGCGCGGGTTCGCACCCGCTATGTCGACCTGGCGATCAACACCGAGTCCCGTGACCTCATCCGGGCTCGCAGCCACGTTCTGCACGCCATCCGGGAGACGTTGTTCGCCAAGGACTTCCTCGAGGTCGAGACACCGATCCTGCAGCAGATCCACGGCGGCGCGAATGCGCGGCCGTTCGTGACGCACATCAACGCCTACGACCTCGCCCTCTATCTGCGGATCGCCCCGGAGCTCTATCTCAAGCGGCTCTGCGTGGGCGGGGTCGAGCGGGTCTTCGAACTGGGGAGGGCCTTCCGCAACGAAGGCGTGGACTTCAGCCACAACCCGGAGTTCACCCTGCTGGAGGCGTATCAGGCGCACGCCGACTACAACGTGTGGATCGGCGGCTGCCGAGAACTGATTCAGAACGCCGCACTGGCCGCCAACGGCTCACACGTCGTCATGCGACCGCGGGACGACGGCAGTCTCGAACCGGTGGACATCTCGGGTGAATGGGCGGTGAAGACCGTGCACGGGGCGGTGTCGGAGGCCCTTGGTGAACACGTCGACACCGATACCGACCTGCCGACCCTGCGCCGGTTCGCCGACGCCGCGAAGATTCCGTACCAGACTCACTGGGACCCCGGCGCGGTCGTCCTCGAGATGTACGAGCACCTCGTCGAGGACCGCACCGAGAACCCGACGTTTTACAAGGACTTCCCGACGTCGGTGTCGCCACTCACGCGACCGCACCGAAGCCTGCCCGGGGTCGCGGAGCGGTGGGATCTGGTGGCGTGGGGGGTAGAGCTCGGCACCGCGTACAGCGAGCTGACCGACCCCGTCGAGCAGCGCCGCAGGCTCCAGGAGCAGTCGCTGCTGGCGGCCGGCGGCGATCCCGAGGCGATGGAGCTCGACGAGGACTTCCTCCAGGCCATGGAGTACGCGATGCCGCCGACCGGTGGTCTTGGCATGGGTGTCGACCGCGTGGTCATGTTGATCACGGGGCGCAGCATCCGCGAGACCTTGCCGTTCCCGCTGGCCAAGCCCCGGTAGCGGCTCTGCCCACCCCCGAGTCGCGTCGCTCTCCCTCAGTAGGGGTGAGACCCCCAGCACCGGTTCACAGCCGACCGCCAGGAACGCCGTCCACGATGTCGTCGTGACCTCGTGGTTGGCCGCAGGAGACTTTCGGCAGCAGCACCTCTCGTTGATGCACGGCTGGTTGCCGTTGACGATCCAAGCCGCCACCGTGGTCGTTCTGTTGGCCGCGATCGGTTGGCGTACCCGCCGTTGGCGGCTGGTCTGGCTGCCCGTGGCGGCCATGGTCGGCATCGCCGTTGCGGCGGCGTCCCACTGGTTCATCTCATCGCAGGGACTGGCCGACGACCCGGCTCCGAAGTTGCTGTGGATCTGGCTGGCAGTGACTGGCATTGCCGCGGTGGTCGTCGTCGTCGGATGGTCCGGTGCCCGATGGTGGCGTCGCACGGTGTCCATCGCCGGTCTGCCACTGAGCCTGTTGTGCGCGGCGTTGGCGCTCAATTTGTGGGTCGGCTACTTTCCCACCGTTCAGACCGCGTGGAACCAGCTCACGGCGGGGCCGCTTCCCGATCAGACCGATCAGAAGACCGTGGTGGCGATGGAACAGAAGCATCAGATTCCCGCCAAGGGCGTGGTGGTTCCCGTCGACATCGGCTCCACCGCCTCGGGATTCAAGCACCGCGGCGAGCTCGTGTACCTTCCTCCCGCCTATTTCGCCACGGACCCGGCACCCCACCTACCCACGCTGATGATGATCGGCGGCGAGTTCAACACACCCGGTGACTGGCTGCGCGCAGGCGATGCGATCAAGTCCGTCGACGACTTCGCCGCGGCCAACGGCGGCAATGCTCCAGTCCTCGTGTTCGTCGACACCGGCGGCGCGTTCAACAACGACACCGAATGCGTCAACGGATCTCGCGGCAATTCCGCCGACCACCTCACGAAGGACGTGGTGCCGTTCATGGAGGCGAACTATCACGTGCGCGCCGACCGAGCGAGCTGGGGTCTCGTCGGATGGTCGATGGGCGGGACGTGTGCGGTCGACCTGGCGACCATGCACCCCGACATGTTCAGCACGTTCGAGGACATCGCGGGTGACGCCGCGCCGAACTCGGGGAACAAGCAGCAGACCATCGCGCGGCTCTTCGGAGGCAACGCCGCGGCCTACGCCGCCTTCGACCCGACGAGCGTAATCACCAAGCATGGTCCGTACCGCGGGCTGTCCGCGTGGTTCGACATCAACGGCTCGGGTCCCTCGGCGGGTCCGACGGTGGTGAACGCCGTCAACAACGGCGGGACCGGGCTCGGCGGCAAGGACGCCGCATCGCACGTCAGCGATCAGGCGGCGGCAGCCAACTCCCTGTGCGCACTCGGCGCCGTCAACGGCATCGACTGCGCGGTGGTGTCGCAGCCGGGAAAGCACGACTGGCCGTTCGCCGACCGCGCGTTCGCTGCGGCACTCCCATGGCTGGCGGGTCGGATCGGCACGCCAACGATCCCCGTGCAGGGCCTGCCGGGCTCGCGGCCCCGGCTCTCGCACATTCAGTAATCGGACTCGGCGGCGAGGATCTCGGCGAGGAACGCGTCGGATCCGGGGCGCGCCAGCCGCGCCCTGGCGAAGGCGCGTACGCGCTGCCGGGCGACCTGGGTCTCACCGGGCACGTCGGCCCCGATGGCCACCGTGGTAACCGACCAGTCGTGGTCCCACGCCTGGTTCTCGGTCAACGGCCCCTCGCCCCGACCCGCGAGGGTGAGCGCGGCCGTCCCGTTCGCGTCGAGGACGCCGGTGCCGGTCACCTCGCCCGAGTGAAGCCGCACCTCGATGTCGCGTGCCGACGCAGCGCCCGTCAGCGCGACGCGGACCGTCGCGAGCACCGACGAGTCGGCGGATTCGATCGACCAGTCGATCGTGTCGTCCGCGGCATCGAAGGTCCCGGCTGGCACGGCGACCCAGTCGACCGACCCAACGCCACCGGCGATGGCACCCGAGGCCCGAGTGGGTTCCGCCCCGGCCGCAAGCGCGTAGTCGGCGCGTCGCCGATCGACTGAATTCGCAAGCGGCACCGGTATTTCCGCAGCCGACCACGCTCCGGCCCCAGCCGCGAGCTCCGCACACACCCGCACCAGCTCGACGACGCGGGGATCGCCGTCCCGCTCGAGTGCGAGCAGAGCCGCCTGATGTGGAGCGAGCAGCCCTTCGACGTCGGAGTCCAAGGTGTCCTCGGTGAAGAACTCCTGCGCCGACTCGGTGAGAATCGCCAACTCACCGTCGAGCAGGGCACGGTCGAGCCGCGCGATCCCGTCCCGAAGACTCTCCGGCCACCACCGGCGCATCCAGAGCCCGATGGCGAGGCGTCGCAGTGGTTCGAAAGCGCCAGGCAGCAGGTCGAATTCGGCGAGCTCGGCTCCCGCCACGATCGCCGAGTGGCCATCCGTTCCGACGACGCGCCATAGCCAGTCGGCGGCAACGACGTCGGTGACCGTCAGCCTGGTCGCGGCCACACCGTTCGGGTCGTCGACCGTCCAGGCCAGAACCGCACCGCTGACCTCCAGCACCGCCGTGG
>NZ_JBOGDD010000002.1:0-5360 GCF_050701675.1 Mycobacterium sp.
CGGTGGTACCCGAGAGTCAGTGACCGCCAGCGACGCGGTCGCGGCGTTGACGTCGTCGCCGACAGAGCCCGCGAAGGTTCTGGTGTCCGGCGGCGTCGGCACCGGGAAGACGACGGCGCTCGCCGAAATCCGGGCTGCGTTGCGGGCGGCGGGGGGCACCGTGATCGCGAGGGCGCCGCGCGACGGCGACCCGAGCGGTGCCGCCGTCGTCATCGACGACGCCCACCTGCTCGGCGCCGCTGATCTGGGACGGCTTGTCGAACTCGTCGGCGACCCCGCCGCCACGGTGGTGATCGCCGCCGAGCCGTTGTCGCACCATCCCGCGCTCGCGGCGCTGCGCACGGCGATGTCGCGGGAGGCACCCATCGTGTCGCTCGACCCGCTCACGCCGTCGGAGGTGAACCGCATCGCCTCAGAGTCACTCGGTTCCACGCCATCGTCGGAGGTGGTCCGGGCCCTGATGACGGCGACCGCGGGGCTGCCGTTCCTCGTGCACCCCGCGGTGGCGGCGGTGAGCAAGCCCGACGGAGAGGCAGGAGCCGAGGCCATTACCGCAGCGACCCGGGTCGCGCTGATCGAGCGGCTGCGGCGGGTCGACGAACCGGTGCTCGACACCCTGCTGCTCTCGTCGCTGAGTCAGGAACTGGGCCCCGACGATGTCGGCGCCGCGCTCGGAGCGGACCAGGAGCAGGCGCAGCGACTCGTCGACGTCGCCCGCGCCAGCGGGTTGATCGCTCCGTCGCACAGCCCCGCGTTCGCCGCTGCGCTGCACCAGAGCCTCGCGCAGATCATCGGTGCGGCGCGGCACCACCACGTCGAGATCTCACTGTTGCGCACCCAGATCGACAAGTCGACGCTCTCGATGGATCTTGCGCTGCGCCTCGCCGAGCACGGGCTGCGCGACGCTCAGTTGGCCGACGCACTCACCGATCTCGCCGCGCGCAGCCAGGGCCATCCGGCGAGGGCGGCTCGGCTATATCGGGCGGCCACCGAGGTCGGGGCCAGCGAGCTCAATGCCAACCTCGCCGACGCGTTGGCGCTGACCGGGGACTGCGCGACGGCCGGGCGGCTCGCCGACGAGCTGCTCTCCTCCGACGTGCCCGCCGAGAGGGCGGCGGCCGTGCGCATCGCGGCGAGCGTCGCCATGCACGACGGGAGTGCCGCGCAGGCCGCCGAATTGTTCCGCTGGCTGGGCCCCTACTCGGATGCCGTCGTGGGATCTGCTGGCGTGGTCGCCGCGCTCGGGGTCGGCGACGTCGCATCCGCGCGCGCGGCCCTGAACGTCGACTCCTCGGGACCTCCGACGTCGACCGCCCGCGCCGCTCGCGGTCTCGCCGAGGGCATGCTGCTGACGCTCGACGGCACCTATCCGGCAGCCATTGCCCGGCTGGCGCAGTCGATGTCGGAACAGCCGTCCGCCGTCGTCACCCCCGACACGCCTGCCGCGTTGGTGACGTTGGCGGCTCTGCACGGTGGGGACTCGGTCCGCGCCCGCAGCGTCATCGGCCGCGCCGTCCGAAGTACCGGTGCCGACGAGGGTTTCGCCGCGCACCGCCACACGCTGTTGCTCGGCTGGGCCCGCATGCTGGACGGCCAGCTGTCTGCCGCGGGGGCCGACGCCGCCGCGGTGGCGGGTGAGACCCTGCACCGCCGCGACGCGTTGTGGGCCGCGGCGCTGCAAACGGCCGTGGCGCGCCGGTCCGGAGACAGCGGAGCCGTGCAGAAGCACTGGTACACGGCCATGGAGGTGCTCACCGAGTACTCGATGGACCTGTTCGCACTGCTGCCACTCGGCGAGCTGTGGGTGGCCGCGGCCCGCGTGCGCCAGGTGGATCTCATTCAGCCTGCGCTTGACGAGGCGTTCGATCTTCTTGCGAGGCTTGACAATCCGCCACTGTGGTCGGTCCCGCTGCACTGGGCGGGCGTTCATGCGGGCATTCTCGCGAACTCCCCTGGTTCGGTGGCGCCACACGGGCAGGCGCTGGCGGCGGCTGCGGGCAGGAGTTCGTTCGCACGGGCCCTGGCCACTGCGGGACGGACCTGGCTTCGGGTCCTGGCCAATCAGGTCGACACCGACGAGGTGACCGCGGCGGCCCGCTCCCTGACGCAGTTCGGCCTCACCTGGGATGCCACCCGGCTGGCCAGCCAAGCCGCACTCCAGACTCCCGACGGGCGCGCCTCCGGGGCCATGCTCCAGTTGGCTCGCGACCTCAAACTCAGCGCATCCGGGGGCGAGGACGCCGCCGACTTCGCCGAAGCCCCCGCCATGGCCGCACCCCAGCGGCAATCGTCGATGGCCCGAGCGTCACGGCTGTCCGACCGGGAGCGGGAGGTCGCGGAGTTGCTGCTGCAGGGCATGCCGTACCGCGACATCGGGAGTCAGCTCTTCATCTCGGCGAAGACCGTCGAACACCACGTGGCGCGGATCCGGCGAAGGTTGGGAGCGGAGTCGCGATCGGAGCTGATCTCGATGCTGCGGGCGATTCTCGGCGCTCCTGGCTGAACTGCGAACGTGACAACCGCCACAGCAAGTCGACAGGGACCGCGCGGCACACGGACTCGCGCGGCCGTGAGCGAGCACCCCCGCCGGGCACCACGAGCAGCGTGGCTTCAATGTCAACGGCCGGATCGCCGCCCGCAGGCCCGTCGTCGTCGACCCCGGCCTCGGTGGATGGCGAAGGCGACCGACCGGTGAGTTAGGCCAACCTATGTAGCGGCGCCAAACTACCGGATGCCACTATGAGCTGGCATCTAGCGTAAGTTACCGATCAGTAACCAGACTTCTTACTGTTCAGTAACTTGGATTTGGGAGGCTCGCGGTGGATACAGACGCCCTAGTTCTGATCACGATGATCATCGGCGTAGTGATGATCATCGTCGTGCTGGCCTTCGCCGCCAAGCGGGTGCTGTTCCTGACGAACCTGATCCGGTCCGGCCAGAAGACGATCGACGAGGGCGCCCGCAAGGACAACCTCAAGACCCGTATCACCACCCAGTTCACCGAGGTCTTCGGGCAAACTCGACTGCTGCGGTGGTCGGTCCCCGGCATCGCCCACTTCTTCACCATGTGGGGCTTCTTCGTCCTGGCCTCGGTCTACCTCGAAGCATTCGGCGTGCTGTTCTACCCGAAGTTCGCCATCCCGTTCGTCGGGCACTGGGACGCGCTGGGCTTCCTGCAGGACTTCTTCGCGCTCGCGGTGCTGCTCGGCATCATCACGTTCGCGATCATCCGACTGCGTTCGGAGCCCAAGGAGTACGGCCGCGACTCCCGCTTCTACGGTTCACACACCGGCGGCGCCTGGCTCATCCTCGTCATGATCTTCAACGTCGTGTGGACCTACGCGCTGTTCCGCGGGGCCTCCGTGGCAACGGAGAACCTGCCCTACGGGTGGGGGGCCTTCTTCTCGCACGGCATGGGTGCAATACTGGCTCCGCTCGGCGAGACGCCCAACGAGATCATCGAGCGCGTCGCACTGCTGCTGCACCTCGGCGTTGCGCTCGTCTTCCTGCTGATCGTCCTGCACTCCAAGCACCTTCACATCGGCCTGGCGCCGGTCAACGTGACGTTCAAGCGCCTGCCCAATGGACTGGGCCCGCTGTTGCAGATGGAGTACAACGGCGAATACGTCGACTTCGAGGATCCCGCCGAGGACGTCGTCCTTGGCCGCGGCAAGATCGAGGACTTCACGTGGAAGGGCTATCTCGACTTCACGACGTGTACCGAGTGTGGCCGCTGCCAGTCCCAGTGCCCCGCCTGGAACACCGGTAAGCCGTTGTCTCCCAAGCTCGTCATCATGAACCTGCGCGACCACCTCTTCGCCAAGGCGCCGTACATCCTCGGTGATGCGGAGACCCCGCTGGAGAACACCGCGGAGGGCGGCGTCGGCGAGGAGCTTCGCGGCGAGAAGCACGCAGAGACGCACGCCGTCCCGGAGTCCGGTTTCGAGCGCATCCTCGGCTCCGGCCCTGCGCAGGCCACCCGCCCGCTCGTCGGGACCCTCGAAGAGGGCGGTGTCATCGACCCCGACGTCCTGTGGTCCTGCACCACCTGCGGCGCCTGCGTCGAGCAGTGCCCGGTGGACATCGAGCACATCGACCACATCGTCGACATGCGCCGCTACCAGGTGATGGTCGAGTCGGAGTTCCCCGGCGAGCTCGGCGTGCTGTTCAAGAACCTCGAGCGGGCAGGCAACCCATGGGGTCAGAGCTCCAAGGAACGCAGCAAGTGGATCGACGAGGTCGACTTCGACGTGCCCGTGTACGGCGAGGACGTCGACTCCTTCGACGGCTTCGAGTACCTGTTCTGGGTGGGCTGCGCCGGCGCCCTCGAGGACCGCGCCAAGAAGACCACCAAAGCCGTCGCCGAGCTGCTCGCGACGGCGGGCGTCAAGTTCCTCGTTCTCGGCACCGGCGAGACGTGCACCGGCGACTCGGCCCGTCGCGCGGGTAACGAGTTCCTGTTCCAGCAGTTGGCTTCACAGAACGTCGAGACCATCAACGAGCTCTTCGAGGGCGTCGAGACGGTCGACCGCAAGATCGTCGTGACCTGCCCGCACTGCTTCAACACCCTCGGTCGCGAGTATCCGCAGCTGGGGTCCAACTACACCGTGGTGCACCACACACAGCTGCTGAACCGGCTGGTCCGTGACAAGAAGCTGGTCGCGGTGAGCCCGGTGAGCCAGGACGTGACCTACCACGACCCCTGCTACCTCGGCCGCCACAACAAGGAGTACTCCGCGCCCCGCGAGCTGATCGGGGCCTCGGGCGCCACGCTCACCGAGATGCCCCGCCACGCCGACCGCGGCCTGTGCTGCGGTGCGGGCGGTGCGCGGATGTGGATGGAAGAGCACATCGGCAAGCGCGTCAACCACGAGCGCGTGGAAGAGGCGCTGAACACCGACGCATCGAAGATCGCCACCGGCTGCCCGTTCTGCCGCGTGATGATGACCGACGGCGTCGGCGACAAGGCCGAGGAGATGGGCAAGGAGGCCGAGGTCCTCGACGTGGCCCAGCTGCTGCTCGCGTCGCTGGACAAGGACGCGGTCACACTGCCCGCCAAGGGTGCCGCAGCCGAGTTCGCCGCCGCCCGCGCGGCCGAGCGGGAGAAGACCGAGGCAGCCAGGGTCGATACCGCTCCTGCGGAGGCCAAGCCGGTCGTCGAGCAGGAAGAGGCCGAACCCGCGGCCAAGGCGGACGCCACCGACGCCCCTGCCGCACCCGCGGCGCCCGCCAAGGGCGGCCTGGGCATCGCGACGGGAGCCCGCCGACCCGGCAAGAAGCCTGCCGCCCCCGCGGCGACCACCCCCGAAAGCACCACGGGGACAACCCCGGACGCCCCGGCCGCGCCACCCGTCAAGGGC
>NZ_JBOGDD010000003.1:0-3597 GCF_050701675.1 Mycobacterium sp.
CGGTGAACCAGCTCGTGCGGCGGCTGGATCGAGATCACCTCGCCGTCGTGCGGTTCGTCACCGGGGTTCTCGCGCACCTGCATCGGACCGGGTGCGTCGAATGGGCGCTCCGGGACGATCGGCGACCAACGCGCCAGCCGAGCCGGATCGGTCAACCAGGGCCAGACCACCTCGACCGGATGGGCGAATTCCCTTGTGAGCGTCAAAACCCAAGCGCCGTCGGCGTTCTCCAACCTTGCATCCATCGTCACGATTGCTCCTCCTCGATCAGGTCGCCCAGCCGGTCCAGGCTCATCGACCACTTGCGGTGGTAGGGCGTGACCCAGGCCAGCACCGTGGGCAGCGGGTCACGTGCCAGTCGGTAGACGCGGCGCTTCCCGTCGACGTCGACGTCGACGGTGCCCGCCTCGCGTAGCACTGCGAGGTGCTTCGACGCTGACGATTGCGAAATACGAAGCTGCGCAACGAGAGTTCCGACGTCGGCGTTGCCGTCGCGCAGGGCGTCGAGAATCTGGCGCCTGGTCGGATCGGCAATCACCGCGAACGCGTCCACGCCTTCATATGACTACGTGATCATATGAATGTCAAGGAATATGTTTGACCGGGTAACGTCATCAGGTATGGCTGACACCGACATCTCGGCTGCCCGCGAGCTGCTGCGCGACTCGTTCACCCGGCTCATCGAACACGTCGACGACCTCACCGACGGATTGACCGACGACGTCGCGCTCTACCAGCCGACACCCGAGGCCAACACCATCTCCTGGCTGCTCTGGCACAGCGCTCGCGTGCAGGACGCCCAGCTGTGCGACGTCGCGGGCATCGAGCAGGTCTGGTTCCGCGACGGCTGGGTCGACCGGTTCGATCTCGACCTTCCGAAGGACTCGCACGGTTACGGCCACACCCCCGAGCAGGTCGCCAAGGTCCGTGCGCCCGCCGATCTGCTCAAGGGCTACTACCACGCCGTGCACGCGGTGACGTTGGAGTTCGTCGCCTCGGTGACGTCGGAGGAACTGGAGCGCATCGTGGACAAGCGCTGGACGCCGCCGGTCACGGCGAGCGCGCGCCTCGTCAGCATCGTCGACGACTGCGCGCAGCACCTCGGCCAGGCGGCCTACATTCGCGGCATCGCCGTTTGAAGACGGCGCTTCGCGTCTGGCCGCCGATCGCTTTCGCAGCCATGCTCGTGCTCGGTTGGGCGGTGCGCAGCGGCCCGATAGGTATCGACCGGTGGTTTCAGCATCTGCGCCATGGCCCGGCGCAATGGCTACTGGTGTTCACCGACCCTCGGGTTTTGGCGCTGATGTGGCTGGCGGTGCTGGCCGTCACGGTCTACCGGCGGCGATGGCGGCTGGTAGCCGCGATCGTTGTTTCGCCCGTGGTGGCGCTCGTGCTCGAACAACTGCTGAAGCGGCTGTTCGGACGTGAAAAGGGAGCGGCCCCGGGGTCGCTCGCCTACCCGAGCGGTCACACGACAGTGATGGTCGTCGTGGTGGGCATGGTATTGCTGGTCGTCGGGGCCGGGCTGTGGGCACTCAGCGGTGCGGTCGTGTACTGCCTGCTCGGCATGATCGGCCAAGGCGCGACGTACCACTACTTCACCGACACAGTTGGTGCGCTGCTGCTAGGCACGGCCATCGTGTGTGTCGTCGCGCGCGTTGCCGAACTTGACAGGTGTCAACCCCGATGCGATCTGCATCACAGCGGCGGTTAGCATTGGGGCTATGACTGCAACGCCCCAAGTTGAAGCAACCGCCACGATCCTCAACCCAGCCACGGGCGCGGTCGCGGGCACGGTGCGGTGGACCGACCCGGCCGATGTCGCCCGCATCGCCGCCGGACTGCGGCAGTCGCAGCGGGAGTGGGAGGCCCGCGGTGCCGCAGGCCGCGCGAAGGTGCTGGCCCGCTACGCCGTGTGGCTCGGCGATCACCGCGATGAGATCGAGTCGCTGCTGATCAAGGAGACCGGCAAGTCTGCGACGGACGCCGCCCAAGAGGTGCCCTTGCTGATCATGATCCTGTCGTACTACATCAAGACCATGGAAAAGGCGCTGGCGCCCGACACCCGCCCCGCTCCGCTGCCGTTCCTGTCCATCAAGAAGATCACGGTGCACTACCGCCCGCGCCCCATCGTTGGCATCATCGCGCCTTGGAACTACCCGGTCGCGAACGCGTTGATGGATGGCATCGGCGCGCTCGCCGCGGGTTGCGCGGTCTTGCTCAAGCCGTCCGAGCGCACACCGCTGACCGCTGAAGTGCTGCTGCGCGGGTGGATCGACTCCGGTGCCCCCGACGTGCTCGCACTCGTTCAGGGCGCGCGTGAGGCCAGCGAGGCCGTCGTCGACGCTAGCGACTTCATCCAGTTCACCGGATCCAGTGCGACGGGCGTGAAGGTGATGGAACGCGCGGCGCGCAGGCTCACCCCGGTCAGCCTGGAGTTGGGCGGCAAGGATCCGATGATCGTCCTCGAGGACGCGGACGTCGAACTCGCCGCCCACGCCGCCGTCTGGGGCGCGATGTTCAACGCCGGGCAGACGTGTGTGTCGGTCGAGCGGGTGTACGTGCTCGAACCCGTCTACGACGAATTCGTCAACGCGGTGGTGCGCGACGTGCAGAACCTGAAGGTGGGCGCAGGCGACGGCTACGACTTCGGTGCGCTGATCGACGAGAGCCAGGTGGCCGTGACCGAGCGCCACGTCGCCGACGCTCTCGCCAAGGGCGCCAAGGCAATCACCGGCGGCGAGCGTCCCTCCGGGCCCGGCAGCTTCTACACCCCGACCGTGCTGATCGGTGTCGACCACACGATGGCCTGCATGACGGAGGAGACCTTCGGTCCCACGCTGCCGATCATGAAGGTCTCGACTGTCGCCGAGGCCGTCCGGTTGGCCAACGACAGCCCGTACGGTCTCAGCGCGGCGGTGTTCTCCCGTGACGTCGAACGTGCGAAGGACGTTGCGCTGGAGCTTGATTGCGGTGCGGTGAACGTCAACGACGTCATCTCGAACCTGATGTGCACCACCGCGCCGATGGGCGGCTGGAAGACTTCCGGCATCGGTGCGCGCTTCGGTGGGGCCGATGGTGTGCGCAAGTACTGCCGCCAGGAGACGGTCGTGGTGCCGCGGACCAACGTCGGCGCCGGGGGGAACTACTACAACAACTCGCCCAAGTCGCTCAAGCGGATGAACACGATGATGACGAAGTTGGCGCTGATCCGGCCCAAGCGCAAGGCCAAGTAGACCGGACGGGTTCGGACAGTCGCGGCACCTTCCGTTCACCCGGGCGTCACCGAAATGTACGCCGGGCTGGATACGTTCGGCGGGTGACTCTCGATGCCTCTGCCGTCAACGGCTACACCGTGCGCGACGACGATGACGACGATCCCGAACTTCTGATAGTGCCCACCGGCGAGGTCGTCGACACCTGGCGCGAGAACTATCCGTACGACGAGCGCATGAGGCGCGAGGAGTACGAGCAGCAGAAGCGGCTGCTGCAGATCGAACTGCTCAAGCTGCAGAAGTGGAGCCAGGGCAACGGTCTGCGGCACGTGATCGTGTTCGAGGGCCGCGACGCCGCGGGCAAGGGCGGCACCATCAAGCG
>NZ_JBOGDD010000004.1:0-2409 GCF_050701675.1 Mycobacterium sp.
GGGGTACGAGGACCGTCCCGAGACGTACCGCAAGTTGGCGGCGCACTTCTTCATCACCTTCCCCCAACTCACCGACGTCCGCTTCAGCCATCGATGGGCGGGCGCCATCGACACGAACACCCGGTTCTGTGCGCACTGGGGACTGGCCCGCGAAGGTCGGGTCGCGTACGTCAACGGCTTCACCGGGCTCGGGGTTGGCGCCGCACGGTTTGCCGCCGACGTGTGTCTCGATCTCCTCGGCGGTGTGCCGACCCCGCGAACGGAGCTCGAGATGGTGCGCGAGAAGCCGCTGCCATTTCCTCCCGAGCCGTTGGCAAGCATCGGAATCCAGGCCACCAGATGGTCTCTCGATCGCGCCGATCACGCGGCCGGTCATCGCAACGTCCTGCTGCGCACGTTGGACGCGCTCGGCCTCGGCTTCGACTCCTAATGGCTCGTCGGACAAGGGCGTCGACTGCGCGAAGGTGATTGTTCGCCAAACGTTTTGCTTGTGCGGATCCGAACCCGCCCATGAGCCCGACCGTTGCAAGTAGGCTCGGCCCAGCCGACGAGGAAAGGGTTGAAATCGTGGGAGACAGACTTCAAGGTGGAGAGAAGCTGGAGGTCGGTCAGTCGCTTACGTCGCTCAATGGCGCGTACAAGCTGACCCTCCAGGACGACGGGAATCTGGTTCTGTACGCCGGTGACCAATCGGTGTGGTCGACGGGCACCAACGGCAAGAACGTGGTCCGCGCCGAAGTTCAGACTGACGGCAACTTCGTTCTCTACACGGCGGACGATCCGGTGTGGGCCAGTCAGACCAAGGGCGCCAAGGACGTTCGGTTGATCATTCAGAACGACCGGAACCTGGTGCTGTACGGATTCGACGGGCCGGCCTGGTCGTCGAACACCCAGACCGACGAGGTGCCCGTGACGGAGCCGCCACCGGCGGCGCCCGAGGTGCAAGCAGAAGTCGTTCCTGCCGCGGTCGAAGAGCCGGCACCGGCAGAAGCGCCGGCACCGCCACCTCCTCCTCCTCCGCCACCGCCCGCACCTCGCACCTACACGGTGGTCTCCGGTGACACGCTGTGGGCGATCGCGGAGCGGTTCTACGGCGACGGCAACAAGTACCAGCAGATCGCCCAGGCCAGTGGTATCGCCAATCCGGACCTGATCCATCCGGGGCAGGTAGTGACGATTCCGTAGCGGGGCGTCGGGGCGGCTCGCAGTTTACTGGTGCGGGCCGCCTTTGCCGTATGTACGCTGAGCTCCCAGCTAGCTCGACCGATCGGAGACGACGTTGCGACGAAACTGTTTGCGCGCGGTCGTGGTGGCAACGGCGTCGATCGCGATCATGAACTTTGCGTACGTCAGCGCGTCAGCGCCCGCTCTGGCCGGCCCCGGCGTCGCGGTCTATCCCGGCATGGAGATTCACCAGGACACCAACAGGTGCACGCTCGGGTTCGTCGATCTGCAGAGCAGGACCGCGTATACCGCGGGCCACTGCCGCGGCAGTGGGAACGTCGGGGACAAGGACGGAAACGTCATCGGTCACCAGACGCTCTTCAGCGACAACACCCCCAACGGCGCCACCGTCGCGACCGACCACCAGATCTCCGACTGGGAGGCCATCGCCCTGGCGCCCGACGCGCAGATCAACGACGTCTTGCCCGGCGGGAGGGCGCTCTCCTCCGATCCGTCGGTCGTACTGCAGCCGGGTCAGCAGGTCTGCCACTTCGGGGTGGTGACGGGCGAGAGCTGCGGCACCGTGGACGCCGTCAACAACGGGTGGTTCACGATGACCAACGGCGTGGTCAGCCAGAAGGGCGATTCGGGTGGTCCCGTCTACCTGCTCGCCGGCGACGGGCGCGCCGTCATCGTCGGCATGTTCAACAGCACCTGGGGGCAGTTTCCCGCCGCCGTGTCATGGCCCGCAACCGACCAGCAGATCCGCCAGGAGGTCTTCACGCCCGCGGCGGACACCGAGAGTGACGCGCCCGTGCCGGAAGCGCTGCCGCCGGCCTAGCCGATGATGCGGTTCGTCACCGGGGAGCGGTGGTCGGCGCGCAAGATCATGATCACCGCGCTGGCTTCGATCGGCATCGTCGCAATGGTTGGCACCATCATCGTCGGAGTTGCGATGGCGCTGGTGACGAAGGACCCGGGTCAGGCCGCACCGCGCCCGACCGTCACGGCAACGCCCAGAGTTCTACCGGTGATCGGTGCTCCGTTGGCGGTACGTCCCGTCGTGGGGGCGCCAGTGGTGGCGAAGCCAGAGGACTGCTCAGCCGGTCGGCCGACGGCACCGCAAGACCCCGTACGGATATGTGACGTCGACAAGGCGGCGGTGTACCAGCTGGGCCCAGTTGCGTTGCGGCTGAGTCTGACTGGGGCCACGGAGACGAAGCTGCCGACGAGCGCCTTCCATAC
>NZ_JBOGDD010000005.1:0-4786 GCF_050701675.1 Mycobacterium sp.
GTACGGCGTCGCGCTGATCAGCTTCACCTTGACGGTGTTGCCGTTGGGCACGACGTACGTGCGTTCCTCGCCGACCTCGGCGTCGATGATCGCGCCGCCAAGGGGGGACTTGGGCGAGTAGACCTCGAGCTTGCCGTCGGTCACGCCCTCCTGGCGCGTACCGATCAGGAACGTCTCGGTGTCGCCGTCTTCGAATTCGACCTTCACGACCGAACCGGGCAGCGCCACGCCGGACTTCGTCGGGGCTTCGCCGACCTTG
Organism: Mycobacterium sp.; assembly: GCF_050701675.1. Classification (GTDB taxonomy): domain Bacteria; phylum Actinomycetota; class Actinomycetes; order Mycobacteriales; family Mycobacteriaceae; genus Mycobacterium. The sequence continues at coordinate 260 of NZ_JBOGDD010000005.1, forward strand.
GCGTTGTTGAGCAACTCCTGGAGCTGGCGGATCCGGGCCTCTTGCTGTCCCTGATCTTCGCGGGCCTGGTGGTAGCCGCCGTTCTCCCTGAGGTCGCCCTCTTCGCGGCGGTCGTTGATCTCGGCGGCGATGATCGGCCGATTCGCGATGAGCTGGTCGAGCTCGGCCTTCAGCCGGTCGTATGCCTCTTCGGTTAGCCAGGTGACCTGGGTGTCGGTCATGTCGCGCTCCTGTCTTCGTCTCGCGCTGATCAGATGGAAAGTTCTGCGTGTATTGCCGCGATCGCAGGCGCCTAGAAGCGCATTAAAGCAGCAATACACGGCTCCATCAGGAACCGTGTACGGAGACCAGCGTACCACCGTCAGGACAACCGGTTTTCACGTATTGGCTGTTCGGCGTTCTTCGGATGGTTGCCAGACATGCCGCTCAGCCGGGACGTGTCAGGGCGCGACGAGGTAGCCGGGCACGTCGGTTCCGCAGCCATAGACGTCGCCGATCACCGGCTTCCTGCTCGACTTCACCACGGCCGTCACCTGGACCGTTGCCTGCGACGACGGCGGCACCAGCAGTTCACGCCTGCCGGTCTCCGCGCCGTCGACGGAGCGGGCCCTGATGATGCAGACCACGGGTTGCGACGGGTCCTTTCGGGTGACGCTGATGGTCACCTGCACCGTCTCGCCGTCGACCAGCGTGTAGCCGCCGAGCTCGCCCTTGACCTCACCCGTGCCGAGCCGCTGATACGCGACGATCGCAAGGGCCACTCCTGCCGCGACGATCACGACGGACAGGATCACCACCACACGGCGGCGAGAGCGGCGCGACAGCCGTTGCCGGCCGTAGCGGGCGGCGGGACGCTCGATCATGGAAGGTTCGGTGCCCCTTCAACGGGCTTTGACGGGTACGGGCATGGGTCTGAGTTCCAATGGATCCACTAGGACTGGAACTATAGGGGCACCCAAGACTGTTGAAGCGTCACGACGATGCAAGCGAGCAGATAAGGCACACGTGAGCGAACTGCGTTTGATGGCGGTCCACGCGCACCCGGACGACGAGTCCAGCAAGGGCGCCGCCACGATGGCCCGGTACGCCGACCAGGGCGCCCGCGTCATGGTGGTATCGCTGACGGGTGGCGAGCGGGGCGACATCCTCAACCCGGCGATGGACCTGCCAGAGGTCCACGGGCGCATCGCCGAGATTCGTCGCGACGAGATGGCCAAGGCTGCGGCCATCCTCGGGGTGGAGCACGAATGGTTGGGGTTCGTCGACTCGGGACTGCCCGAGGGCGACCCGCCCCCTCCTCTGCCGGAGGGGTGTTTCGCGCTGGTGCCTCTGGCCGAGTCGACCGAACGCCTGGTCCGGGTGATCCGCGAGTTCAAGCCGCACGTGGTGACGACGTACGACGAGAACGGCGGTTATCCGCACCCCGACCACATTCGCTGCCACGAGGTGTCGGTGGCCGCGTACGAGGCGGCAGGCGATTACCGGCTGTTCCCGGACGCCGGCACGCCGTGGAACGTCTCGAAGCTGTACTACAACCACGGGTTCCTGCGGAAGCGGATGCAGTTGATCCAGGACGAGTTCGCCAAGCACGGCGAGGAGGGTCCGTTCGGCAAGTGGCTGAAGGATTGGGACCCGGAACTCGACGTCCTCGACGATCGGATCACCACCCGCGTCGCGTGCGCGAAGTACTTCACCCAGCGTGACGAGGCGTTGCTCGCCCACGCCACGCAGATCGACCCCAAGGGCGCCTTCTTCAGGACGCCCATCGAGTGGCAGCAGCGGCTGTGGCCGACCGAGGAGTACGAGTTGGCGCGTTCGCGCATCCCCGTGAAGCTGCCCGAGGACGATCTGTTCGCCGGGATCGACCCGTGACCGACACCTTCGTGCTCATCGTCGGTCTTCTGGCCGACGAGACGCCGCGCGACACCGGACCGGACTTCGGCAAGGCCAGCCCGTTCGGCCTCGTCGTGGTCGTCATCCTGCTCATCGGCACGTTCGTGCTGGTGTGGTCGATGAACAAGCACCTCAAGAAGCTGCCGGAGTCGTTCGACCCCGAGCATCCCGAATCGGATCAGGCCGTCGACGAGGGCACGGTCGGTGACCCGGGCGACCCGGGTCCTGCCGCGGGGCGTCCAGACGGTGGGGGTTAACGCTCTCGGGGGCGCTACCAGCCCCTATCTGCGCCAGCACGCCGACAACCCGGTGCACTGGCAGCAGTGGACGCCGGAGGCGCTCGCCGAGGCAGCCACCCGCGACGTGCCGATTCTGCTGTCGATCGGCTATGCGGCGTGTCACTGGTGCCACGTGATGGCGCACGAGTCCTTCGCCGACGACGAGGTGGCCGCGGCGATGAACGCCGCGTTCGTCTGCATCAAGGTCGACCGCGAGGAGCGCCCCGACCTCGATGCCGTGTACATGAACGCGACCGTCGCACTGACAGGCCAGGGCGGGTGGCCGATGACGTGCTTCCTCACCCCGGACGGACGGCCGTTCTTCTGCGGCACCTACTACCCGAAGGTCGCGTTCCTACAACTCCTCGACGCCGTTGTCGACACGTGGCGCAACCGCCGCGCCGAAGTGGAGCAGGCGTCCGACCACATCGCAGGCGAGCTGAGGTCGATGGTGTCTGGCCTGCCCGGTGGGGGACCGGCACTCGAACCAGCGGTCTGCGACCACGCCGTCGCGAGCGTGTTGGACGACGAGGACGTCGCCCGCGGAGGATTCGGTGGTGCGCCCAAGTTCCCGCCGTCGGCACTGCTGGAGGCATTGCTGCGCAGCTACGAACGAACGGGTGACGCGGGCGCGCTGGCCACCGTCGAGCGGACCTGTGAAGCGATGGCGCGCGGTGGCATCTACGACCAACTCGCCGGCGGTTTCGCCCGTTACAGCGTCGACGCGTCGTGGGTCGTGCCGCACTTCGAGAAGATGCTCTACGATAACGCGCTGCTGCTGCGGCTCTACGCGCATTGGGCGCGTCGCTCGGGAAAACCGTTGGCGCGCAAGGTCACCGATGAGACGGCGAATTTCCTCGTCCGCGAGCTTGGCGAAGGTGGCATGTTCACCTCGTCACTGGACGCCGACTCCGACGGTGTCGAGGGCCTTACCTACGTGTGGACGCCCAGGCAGTTGCGCGACGTGCTCGGCGACGACGACGACGACGGGGGCTGGGCCGCCGGCCTCTTCGCGGTCACCGACGCGGGAACCTTCGAGCACGGCAGCTCGGTGCTGCAGCTGCCCCGCGACCCCGACTCGCTCTCCCGCTTCGTCCTGGTGCGCACGAAGCTGCTGGCCACCAGGCTGGGGCGTCCGCAGCCGGGCCGTGACGACAAGGTCGTCACGGCGTGGAACGGTTTCGCCATCACCGCTCTTGCCGACGCGTCCGTCGCGCTGGACCGGCCCGAATTCCTCGATGCCGCAACGCAATGTGCACGAGCCATCGTCGAGCTCCACGTCGTCGACGGCCGGCTGCGCCGCGCGAGTCTCGGCGGTCGGGTCGGTGACAGCGCGGCCATCCTCGAGGACCACGCGGCGCTGGCCACCGCTCTGCTGACGCTGTACCAGGTGACCGGGGACGACGACTGGCTGGCGACGGCCACCGGACTGCTCGACGTCGCCCTCGAGCACTTCGCCGACCCGGAGCGCGAGGGGCGCTGGTTCGACACCGCGGACGACGCCGAGCGGTTGATGATGCGGCCGTCGGACCCGATCGACGGCGCCACGCCATCGGGGGCGTCGCTGATCGCCGAGGCGCTTCAGCTCGCGGCGCACCTGGTCCCAGCCGCTCGGGCCGACCGTTACGCCACGGCCGCCGCGGCGTCACTCGCGGCCGCGACGCCGATCCTGCTGAAGCTGCCGCGCTCGGGCGGACACTGGCTGGCCGTCGCCGAAGCCGCAGTCAGGGGCCCCATTCAGATCGCGGTGTCCCGCTCGCAGCCGGATTCTGAATTGCTGTCCGCGGCAAGGTCTCTCGCGCCTGGCGGGGCGATCGTCGTCGGGGGCGCGATGGACTCGTCGGAGCTGCTGCTCGGACGCGGTCTCGTCGACGGCCGCGATGCTGCCTACGTGTGTCGCGGCCGCGTGTGCGACCTTCCGGTCACCACCGCAGGAGAACTTGCCGCCGCGCTGGGTGCAGCCGTGTAGCGTGCCGCACATGCCGAGTGCCGAGCTGATCACACAGACCGTCAACCGCTATCTGGAGTTCGTCGCCGCGGGCAAGCCGGACGCCATCGCCGACCTGTACACCGACGACGCGACCGTCGAGGATCCGGTCGGAGGCGAGGTTCACATCGGGCGTCAGGCGATTCGCGGCTTCTATGCCAACGTCGCGGGTGTGAAGGCTGAAGCGGACATCGTGACGCTGCGGGCACTCGGTCACGAGGCGGCGTACTTCTGGGGTCTGACCATCGATCTCGGCGAAGGCGGGAAGATGCGCATCGAGATCATCAGCGTCATGACGTTCGACGACGAGGGCAAGATCACGTCGATGAAGGCCTACTGGGGCCCGGAGAACGTCACCCAACTCTGAGT
>NZ_JBOGDD010000006.1:0-3322 GCF_050701675.1 Mycobacterium sp.
GACGAGCACTTGCCCGCCGAAGAGCACGGCGACGGCGACGCTGGCGGTGAACGACCGCAGCATGTCGGCCCGCAGCGCCTGCCCCTCGTCGAAGGCGTCCCACAGCGCGACGGCCATGCCGAGCGTCAACACGTCGAACCCCGTCAGCGCCAACGCCAGCCAGCTCGGCACCAGCCCGAGCGGGATGACGAGGATGGCGTTGCCCAACGCGAAGAACAGCGTCGCGATGACGGCCACGCCGATCACGCGCCGCGGCTTGCGTGGGCGTCGCAGGGCGACGGCCATGGCGCCGAGCGTGGACAGTGAGATCACCGCGAACATCACCCAGTGCCCAAGTCGAAGCGGACCGTCGACCGAGCGGGCCATCGCGGCACCGGTCACGGCAAGGGCCGCGACGACGGCGACCGTCACCAGCTCGCCGGCCCGGCTGCGCCACGTGTCAGCCGGCCGCGAGAGTTCCAGGAGCACCGCAACCCACGCGATACCTGGCACCACGGCGAGATACACCTCGACGTGGCTCAGCACCGCGGCATGCGAGGTACTGAGGTGACGGACGGCGTCCAGCGCCACCACGACGGCAAAACTGGTCAGTCCGACCGCGGCGAGAAACAGAACGGGTTTTCGGGGGCCGCGCGCCAACAGGTAGAGCCCGAGCCACCAGCTCAGGGAGAAGACCACTGCGGACATCGCAGCCACGTGATCAGTCTCCCACGTCGATGCCGTTCAACTGCCGTAGCGGCGATCTCGCAGCGTGTAGTCGCGCAGCGCGCGGAGGAAGTCGACCCGACGGAAGGCGGGCCAGTGCGCCTCGGTGAACCACATCTCCGAGTAGGCGCTCTGCCACAGCAGAAAGCCCGAGAGTCGCTGTTCGCCCGAGGTTCTGATCACCAGATCGGGATCGGGCTGACCGGACGTGTAGAGGTTCTCGGAGATCCCCTCGACGGTGACCGATTCGATCAACTGCTCGGCGGACGCCCCGTTGGCGACCTCCTTGCTCAGCAAGGCGCGCACCGCGTCCGCGATCTCCTGGCGCCCGCCATACCCGACGGCGACGTTGACGTGGAACGGCGCCACCTTGGTCGGAGCCGTCCCCTCCACCGCGTCACGCAATCGACGGGCCGACTCCTGGCCCAGCAGCTCGAGATCGCCGACCGTGCGCACGCTCCAGTGGTTGACGGGAGCGCAGATCTCCTCGACGACTCCGGTGATGATGTCGATGAGCGACGCCAGCTCGGTGGGGTCGCGTTGCAGATTCTCGGTGGACAGCAGATACACCGTCGCCATTTCGACGCCGGATTCCTGACACCAGCGCAGCATCTCGGCGATCTTCGCGGCACCCATGCGGTAGCCGTAGCTGACGTCTTCGTGGCCCTCATCACGAGCCCAGCGGCGGTTGCCGTCACACAGCACGGCGATGTGCCTGGGCAGTTGGGATTTCGATCGTGCCAGCTGGTGGCGCAGGCGCGCCTCGTAGACCCGGTAGGCCGGTTCCTTGAGCCGCGGGGGAATGAGTTCCACGAGGATCCAGACTACTGTTATCGACGGGTAGCCCCATGCGAGATTGCGGAGGTGACATGACACGTGACATGACATTGCCGACCGGCACCACCGATCCCGATTCGCCAGGAACCACCCATCGCGAGGCGGAGGACCTTCCCGAGGCGGTCGCCGACGGCGTAGCCCAGTTCCTCGGCAAGCCGCGTGCCCGGGGCTGGATTCACCTCTACTCGGCGATCGTGGCGGTGATCGCAGGCGCCGCGCTGGTGTCGGTGTCGTGGTCGGTGCAATCCACCCGCGCCGGCCTTGCCACGCTGCTGTACACGTTCACGATCGTCGCGATGTTCGCCGTGAGCGCGACCTACCACCGCGTGACCTGGACGTCGCCTGACGCCCGCAAGTGGATGAAGCGCCTGGACCACTCGATGATCTTCGTGTTCATCGCGGGCAGCTACACCCCGTTCGCCCTCCTCGCGTTGCCGTCCGAGCAGGGCATGGTGCTGTTCTGGATCGTCTGGGCCGGCGCGATCGCGGGTGTGCTGTTGAAGATGTTCTGGCCGTCTGCGCCAGCCTGGGTGGGCGTGCCGCTCTATCTGCTGCTTGGGTGGGTGGCCGCGTTCTTCATCGTGCCGATCATGCATGGCGCCGGGGTGGCTGCGCTGGTGCTGCTCATCGTCGGCGGCGCTCTGTACAGCGTCGGCGGCGTGCTCTACGGACTGAAGTGGCCCAATCCATGGCCGACGACGTTCGGGCACCACGAGTTCTTCCACGCGTGCACCGCGGTCGCGGCGATCTGCCACTACATCGCGATGTGGTTCGCCGTCTTCAGCGGCTAGCCCCCACTCGCTCCCCCTCCCTCGCGATTTCGGCGCGCTGATCCGCGCCCACCGCGGATTAGCGCTCCCGAATCGCCAGACCCGGAACCATTTACGGTGGGCACACCGTCTATCGGGGATGCTTGATGATTTCCTGCGGTGCCACGACGGCGTCATCACGACCGCGCACGCTCGCGGGCTTGGGCTGAACAACGACGTCGTGGAACGACGTGCGCGCGCCGGCCATTGGCGACGGTGCTCTCCAGGCGTCTACTTCGTCGACGACCGTCCGTTCACCGACGCGGCGCGGATCCGGGCGACGGTATGGGGCCACGGTTCACGCGCCGCCGCGAGCGGGTTGGCTGCCGCGTGGTGGCACGGCGTCACGAGGTATGCACCCGACATCGTGGAGGTGACGGTGCCGCGGAACAGCCACGGCCGGTGCCACAGTGGGTCGCGAGTGCGCCGCCGCGACTTGACGGCTGTTGACATCGTCGAGCGGCGCGGATTGCAGCTCACTGCTATCGACCTCACGGTGATCGAGGCCGCCGTCCGCCGAGGGGGCGGACCCAAGTTGATGGATTCGGCACTCCAACGCCACGTCGAGCTGAAACCCCTGTGGGCCGCGCACCTGCGCAACAAGGGGCGACACGGCTCGCCCGCCGCCCGCCTACTGCTTCAAGCCGCGGAGGACGGAGCACGTTCCGCCGCAGAGCGGCTATTGATCCGCCTACTGAAGGACGCGGGCATTACGGGCTGGATCGGCAACCATCCAGTGGCCGGGTACCACGTCGACGTCGGCTTCCCCGGCTTGAAGCTCGCGCTGGAAACCGACGGCCTGGCATTTCACAGCGATTCGGATGACTTCCATCACGACCGAGTGCGACAGAACGCGATCATCCTCGCGGGGTGGCAGGTGCTCCGCTTCACCTGGCTAGACCTGACGGAGTATCCGGAGCGGGTCATCGCCGAGATCCGGTACGCGATTTCGGCGCGCTGATCCGCGCCCA
>NZ_JBOGDD010000007.1:0-2706 GCF_050701675.1 Mycobacterium sp.
TCGCCACTGAGCTTGGCTGGGCCGTTGATCAACCAGTCGCGGGTGCCCTCGATGCTGCGCGTGACCTGTTCGACGAGAAGCGGGGCGCCCTCGACGAATTGGTTGACGACGAATGCGAGGATTCCGCCGAACACGGCCAGACCGAGGACGAGCACGAAGGCGACGGCCCCGCCTCGCGCGGCGCCGCGCCGGTCGAGGAAGTCGACGGCGGGCAGAAGAAGAGCCGTGATGACCAGGGCGAGCGCGACCGGTACCACGACGACGCCGAAGCGAAACAGAATCTGCAGCAGTACGTACGCGGCGGCGAGCAGAACGAGAAGGCGCCACGCCCACGCCGCGGAGGCCCGCACCAGGGGACTGACCCACTGGTCGGTGCGGTCCGCAGCGGGGGGCATGACCGGGCTAATGCGCTAGAACCACACTTTTCGGCCACCGACGGGGCGACCGACAGCGCCGAGAACCCACAGGATGATGCCGATCACCAGAAGGATTCCGCCGATGGTGTAGAGGATCGAGATACCTGCGAAGTAACCGATCAACAGTAGGACGATGCCGAGCACGATCATGTTCAATCCGATCCGTAGAGCGAGTGAAACTGCCGCAGAAGGAATTACCCAAATCGTCAATTCCAAACCCCAGGAGTCTCACAGACTCCTAATACAGGATCTTCCGCATGTTGTCCTCGGCGTAGTACTCGGCCAACTGCTCGTCGCTCGTGTCGGGCTTGATGGCCTTGGCGAGCTGCGCGACGCTGGGCACCGCGGTGGGGTCCCACGTCTCGGGTTTCCATGCGTCCGACCGCAAGAACGCCTTGGCGCAGTGGAAGAAGACCTCGTCGACGTCGATCTCCAGAGCCAGGATGGGCCGCTTGCCCCCGACGATCATCGCGTCGAAGTACGGGGCGTCGGCGATGATCCGGGCGGACCCGTTGATCCGCAGGGTGTCCCCGCGTCCTGGGATCAGGAACACCGTTCCGACCCGCGTTCGGGACAGCACGTTGAGGTAGCCGTCGACGCGTTTGTTGCCCGGCCGTTCGGGGATGGCGATCGTCACGTCGTCGATGACGTGGACGAAGCCGGGCGGGTCGCCCTTGGGGGACACGTCGACGCGCCCGTGAGCGTCCGTGGTGGCAAGGAATCCCAGCGGGGAGTGCGACAGCCAGTCCCGCTGCGCTTCCGACAGCCGGCTCCTTACCTTGTTGGCCACGGCGGGGACGGGATGACCGACGATCGCGCGCAGCTCGTCGACGGTGGTGACTTCGCGAGACATGTCTCCATCATGCTCCGGCGTCAAAGCGGTTTGTCAGCTCCCTTCGGTCGATCTTGCCGATGCCGTGGCGGGGCAGTTCGTCGACGACGTGTACTTCCCTGGGGGCTGCGGTGGCGTCGAGCGTCTGCTCGACGTGCGCGCGCAGCTCGGCCACCGTCGGCGCGTCGCGGCCGGCCACGAGGACAACGGCCGCGGCGACCCGCTGGCCGAGCCGCTCGTCGGTGACGCCGAACACCGCACAGTCGGCGATCGCGGGGTGGGTCGCAAGCGCCGCCTCGACCAGCTGAGGCAGCACCGTAAGGCCGCCGGTGCCGATGGCGTCGTCGCGGCGTCCCAGAATTCGCAGGACGCCCGAATCATCCTTTGTACCAACGTCATCGGTGCGAAACCAGCCTGCCTCCACGAACGGGTCCGGATCCACCGGGTTGCGATACCCCTTGGCCAGCGTCTCGCCGCCCAGCACCACGCGGCCGTCGTCGATGCGCACCTTCACCCCGTCCAGGGCCACGCCGTCGTACACACAACCACCCGCCGTCTCGCTGGAGCCGTAGGTGCGCACCACCCGGATGCCCGCGGCTGCTGCGCGTTCGCCCACCGTCGCGGGCATCGGGCCGCCGCCGATCAGCACGGCGTCGAGTTCGGCAAGGGCGGCCGTGGCGGCTGGATCGCCGAGCGCCTTGACGAGCTGAACCGCGACCAACGACGCGTACCGCGGACCCGTGCCCAATGCCTCTATGGCGGCGGGCAACTCGTCGACCTCGAAACTGGGGTCGATCGCGACGGGCACCGTACCCGCCAGGATGCTGCGCACCAGGACCTGAAGCCCGGCAACGTGATACGCGGGGAGGGCCAGCAGCCAGCTGCCTGGACCCGCCAGCCTGTCGTGTGTCGCTGACGCGCTGGCGATCAGTGCGGGCGCGGTGAGCATGGCGCCCTTGGGAACTCCCGTCGTGCCGGACGTCGACACCACCATCGCGACGTCGTCGTCGATGTCCTCGCCGATCCGCAGTGCCCTCGCCAACGGCTCGGCGGCACGCGCGTCCGCGGGCACCGGCAGGATCGCGGACTCGCGGCCGTCGAGCACGCCTTCGAGCACCGCGAGGAGCGGTTGCAGTGACGGAGTGGGCGGGATGACGACCCCGCGTAGTGGCGCTATGCCGAACCCTCGCCGTCACCGTCGATGCTGGAGCCTTCCTCACGCGGATCGTCGAGCGGCCAGCCCCTGGCGGCCAGACGTTCCCTGACCCGCTCGACGTCCTCGGGGCGGGGTAGTTCGTCGGTGGTCTGCGTGATGAGCACGCCGATGTCGACGTGGTCGAACTCGCCGCGATTGATCAATTCCCCGGCGACGGCCTTGACCTCGTCGTTGCTGAGACGGCGGTTCAACAGCGACATCAGCGGCACGCGATCGGGTCCAGGCACCCCCTCGGGGTATCC
>NZ_JBOGDD010000008.1:0-8334 GCF_050701675.1 Mycobacterium sp.
GATCGCCACCGACTGGCGCGAGCTCGGCCACGCGATCCGGGCCGCCGCCGTCGACATTCCGCTGGCCGACCCACACTTCTGGACGATGGCGGGTTCGGTGCGCGTCGCACAGCTCTGCGACGCGTGGGGCCTCACCTGGGGCTCGCACTCCAACAACCACTTCGACGTGTCACTGGCCATGTTCACCCACGTCGCCGCCGCGGCGCCCGGCGAGGTCACCGCGATCGACACGCACTGGATCTGGCAGGACGGTCAGCGCATCACCAAGCGACCGTACGAGATCGTCGACGGCTACCTCGACGTGCCGGACGCCCCAGGACTCGGCGTCGAGCTCGACGAGGACGCCGTCGCGGCCGCGCACGCCCTGTATCTGGCCGAGGGGCTCGGCGCGCGGGACGACGCGATGGCGATGCAGTACCTGATACCCGGCTGGACGTTCGACGGTAAACGACCCGCACTGCAACGGAACTGATGCCATGAAGGTTCTCGTCGCCGACGCCAATCTCGTCCCGCACCGTGAGCGACTGGAGGCTGCCGTGCCGCCGGGCGTCGACGTCGTCTGGCGCATCGGGCAGGACCTCCAGACCCTGCGCGACGAACTCCGTGACGCCGACGTCTACGTGGGAGGCCGGTTCACCGCCGAGATGGGAGACGCAGCGGAGAAGCTCCGTCTCTTGCACGTGGTCGGTGCGGGCACCGACCGGGTGGACTTCACGGCGTTGCCCGATACCGCCGTGGTGGCCAACACCTTTCACCACGAGCGGTCGATCGCCGAATACGTTCTCTCGGCGGCGATCATGCTGCGCCGCGACTTTCTCGCGCAGGACCGGGCGCTTCGACGTGGCGTGTGGGCGACGGCCGTGTACGACGACGCCATCGACCAACCGCCGACACTGCGGGACACCCGCATCGGCTTCGTCGGGTTTGGCCACATCGGCCAACGCGCCTGGGAGTCGTTCCGCGCCATGGGCTCCGAGGGCGCGGCGGTGACAGGGTCCGGTTCCGTGGACGCCGCGGCCCACGGGCTGAGGTGGGCAGGGGACTCCTCACGGCTCGACGAACTGATGGCCGATTCCGACGTCGTCGTGGTGTCCGCGCCACTGACCCCGGCCACCGAGGGCATGATCGGGGCCGAGCAGCTGCGCGCCCTCGGACCCAACGGGGTGCTCGTCAACGTCGGACGCGGTCCGCTGGTCGCCGAGCGCGCCCTCTACGAAGCGCTCCACGACGGTGTAATCCGTGCTGCTGCCATCGACGTCTGGTACATCTACCCGGGTCCCGATGGCCAGTCCGCGCCAAGTGATCTGCCGTTCCGCGAGTTGGCGAACCTCCTGATGACCCCGCATTCCTCCGGCGTCACCGCCGACACGTTCACCGGCCGGGCGGACGACATCGCCGCCAACATCGGCAGGTTGGCCCGCGGAGAGGCACTTCGCAACATCGTTCCGAGATAGTGGCCGCAGGTTTGTACAGTGCGTGGTGATGAGTCATCACCGCTACTGCGTGATCGGGGCAGGCATCGTCGGCCTGTCCACGGCGCACCACCTGCTTCGCGCGGAGCCCGACGCGGCCGTCGTCGTCCTCGAGGGCGAGCGTGACGTCGCCACGCATCAGACGGGCCACAACAGCGGCGTCATTCACTCGGGCATCTACTACCAGCCCGGCAGCTTGAAGGCGAGGTTCAGCAAGGAGGGTGAGCGGGCGACGAAGGAGTTCTGCGCTCGACACGGGATCGCCTTCGACGAGTGTGGAAAGTTGATCGTCGCCACCTCCGAGGCCGAGTTGGGGCGGATGGCCGCCCTCGAGGAGCGCGCCGGCGTCAACGGCATCGCCTGCCGACGGGTCGACCGTGACGAGCTCACCGAGCTCGAGCCGAACGTGACCGGACTCGGGGCGCTGCATCTGCCGCGCACGGGCATCGTCGACTACCGGCTGGTGTCGGAGAAGCTGGTCGACCTCATCGTCGGCGCAGGCGGTCAGGTGCGAACGAATCAGAGGGTGGTCGCGATCGCCGAAACCTCGGCGGGAGTGACGGTTTCGACCGAGTCAGCGACCATCACCTGCGACCGGCTGGTGGTCTGCGGTGGCCTGCAATCGGACCGGCTCGCCGAGATGGCAGGAGTCCCCATCGACGTCCAGATCATCCCCTTCCGTGGCGAGTACTTCCAGTTGCCAAGTGCACGGTCGGGTTTCGTGCATAGGCTGATCTACCCCGTGCCCGACCCCGAGCTGCCGTTCCTCGGCGTCCACCTGAGCCCCACCATCGACGGTGAGATCACCGTCGGGCCGAGCGCGATTCTCGGCCTGGCCCGCGAGGGCTACCCGAAGTTCTCCTTCGACCCTCGCGACGTCGCCAGGATGGTCGCGTTCCCGGGACTCTGGCACGTGGCGAGGGCGAACGTGCGCCTCGGTCTCAAGGAGATCGGGAACTCGCTGTCGAAGCGGAGCTATCTACGCGAATGCCGCAAGTACGCACCGGGATTGACCAGGGATGACCTGTTGCCACGCGAAGCGGGCATCCGGGCCCAGGCGGTGCGCAGGGACGGCACCCTGGTGCACGACTTCGTCGTCGAGCGCACCGACAGGATGATCCACGTCCTGAACTCCCCGTCGCCCGCGGCGACCGCCGCACTGCCCATCGGGCGCCACCTCGCAGGATTGGCCACCGGGGCCGATCAGGACACGGCGTCGTAGATCAGCGTCGTATAACGGGCCGTGCGCTCCGAGCCTTCGATGCCGGGGCCCATCTTGTTCATCACGTAGGCCGTGGTCATGCGGCGGTCGGGGTTCATCGTCTCCCAGGAGCCGCCCCAGCCACCCCAGAAGCAGATCCTCTCGTCGGGGATGTAGGGAATCGACTCGAGCAGGGGCAGGCCGAAGCCGAGACCCCACTTGATCGGGTGCATGTCGAGCACCAGGTCCGGTCCGTGGCACTGCACGTCGAAGATCTTCTCGATGGTCTCGGGACGCAGGAGCTGCACGCCGTCTACCGTGCCGCCCAACGAGATCGCCGACAATATCCGCGCCAGCGCCCGTGCGTTGGTGTGACCGTTCACCGCCCCGATGTCGGCGGCCCGCCACGCGTCGGTGTTGGCCACTGAGGGGTCGGGACCGGGGCCGGTGAACGTCTTCAGCATCTGCTCGGTCCACTGCTCCATCGGAGGGACGCCCTCCATCGGGTCTGCGGCGGGGATGATCTCGGCGATGCGCGGCGAGTCCGCGGGTGCGGCACCGATCTGGAAGTCGGCACCGAGCGGCCCAGCGATGTCCTCGGCGACGAACTGCTTGAGCGTCTTGCCGGTGACGCGGCGCACCACCTCGCCGATGAGGTGGCCATGGGTCAGCGCGTGATAGCCCGATGCGGTGCCAGGCTCCCACCATGGAGCCTGGGCCGCGAGTGCGGCCGTCGACTTCTCCCAGTCGTACGTGTCCTCGATCGTGACGGGTTGCTCCCACCCGGAGACGCCCGACGTGTGGGACAGAAAGTGGCGAAACTCGATCTGCTCCTTGCCCTTCGCGCCGAACTCCGGCCAGACGTCGACGACCTTGGTGTCCTCTCCGATGAGACCGCGGTCGATCAGCATCAGCCCGGCCAGCGCGGTCACCGTCTTGGTCGACGACCACACGTTGACGATGGTGTCCGCCGTCCACGGTTGGGTCTTCGCAGCGTCGGCGTGCCCGCCCCAGATGTCGACGACGGTCTCACCGTCGATGTCGATGGCGATGGCGGCGCCGATCTCCTCGCCGTCGGCGATGGCCTGCCCGAGCGCATCTGCGACCTTGTCGAAACGGGCGTCGCAGTGACCGTGAATCGAGTCGTTCATCTGATCATGATGCGTCGGACTCCTGGCGCCTGGTGGTCAGTTGGGCGAATTCGACGCCGGGTGCAAACCCTCCACACCGCGAGGCGCCGCACTATCGGGCGCTGACGTCCCACGCGTCCCGGATGTGCTGCAGCCCGTCGGAGGTGAGGCTGCCGAACAACCTCAGGCGCGCCATCCCGCCGTCGGGGTGGATGTCGAGCCTGGCATCGGTGATCGGCCGGTCGTCGGAGATCAGGAAGCGATGTCTGGTGTCGGGCAGCAGATCGGTGGGCGCCAGCATCTCGAACCAGTCGCCGTCACCGTCGCGGCCGGACAGGCGGCCGACCCCTGGGGCGTTGCCGACGAAGTACGACGTGTCGAATTCGGCGGCGTTGAGCGTCCCGCGGCTCGCCAAATGCACCTGCACCCAGTCGTTTCCGCTGTCGCGTCGGCGTGAGGTCTCCCAGCCGTCGCCCATGGTCCTTGCCGTTCCCGGCAGCAGCAGATTGTTCGGTGAGCCGTAGAACATGTTGGAGCAGGCGGTGATTCGTCCGCCGTTCTCCAGCGCCGCCAGGTCGAGCGTGACGCCATCGGCGAAGTCCGGGTTCAGCAGACCCTCGCCGTGCACCCGGAACCGGGCCACCCCGCCATCCGGGTAGATCGACAACCGCACGTGCGACCAGCGTCGCGACGACTCGACCTCGAAGGGGTTGCGGGTATCACCGTTCACGTCGGTGCGCTCCACCAGCGTGGTCCACTCGGTCTTGGCGACGAGGTCCTCGGTCGACGGATACCCCGGTACGTAGGCGGCCTCGACGGAGATCTGCGGCGGGTAGTTACCGGTGAACCAGGCGGTGTCGACGACCACGCCACGCACGATCCCCGGCACCGCGAGCCGCACGATCGCAGAGTCGGACGAATCGGGCGTAAGGCCTCGGCGCCGCCGCGTCTCCCAGCCGTCATAGACCTGACCCTTGTGGCCGAAGGTGGCAGGCCGGAACTCGGCGGAGCCCGGCTTGATCAGGTTCTCCTTCTCGGCGAACAGATCGTCGTTGGCCCAGAGCACCGCGCCGCCCGCGGACCGCGCCGCCAGATCTGGGAGTGACAGGAAGTGCGAATGTGCGCGGTTCTTCTCCGGCGGTGTGCTCACTCAGATGAGCTTAAGCGAGACGGAACCCATCACCAGTTGTGGTAGCCGCCCTCGGGACCCAGCATGCGCTCCAGGCGCGAGCGGTTGATCTTGGCCAGCTCATTGCGGACCACCTTGCGCTCGGTCTCGATGTCGTTGTGCATGCGATCGGCGACGGTCCCGAGCACGGTGCGTGCGCTCACCCCGCCGAGGTCATGCTCTGCGCGCAAGCGCTCATCGACGTACATCACGAAACCGAACCCGAAGGTCGCCGCATAGGTGCGGGCAGAGGAGCCGAGCTCGGCCATCACCTCGGCGTCGTCGTCCCACACGGAGCACTGCTCGGCTTGGGACTTCGCGCTGCGCGGCCGACGACCGACGTGCGGGCAGGCGTCGAGAATCTGGTCGATCGCCGAGTCCGGCAGGGCGAACAACAGGGCATCGGCACGACGGAAGAGGGCATCGTGGTCGAGGTAGGCACGGCCGTGCGCGAGGTGGCGGGCCATCGTCATGCTGTTGCAGCATTCGTAGAGCGCGTGCATCGCCTTGCGCTCGGGGAACGCGTTGAACGCCCCGAGCCCGATCCCTTGATGCAGCAGCACACCCACAGAATGGAAGCCCGAAGGCACGAGCGCGTTACCCAGTGTTACGACAGTGCTAAATCAGTGCCGGCTAGTGGCCGTTGGCCTTGAAACGCTCCACCGAACGCTGCAACTCGGCCTCGGCCTCTTCGCGGCCGACCCAGTCCGCGGCCTTGACGAACTTGCCCGGCTCGAGGTCCTTGTAGTGCACGAAGAAGTGCTTGATCGCCTCGAGCTCGAACGACGGCACGTCGGCCAGGTCCTGGATGTGCTCCCACCGGGGATCGCCTGCGGGCACGCACAGCAGCTTGTCGTCGCCGCCGGCCTCGTCGGTCATCCTGAACATCGCGACGGGCCTGGCCTCGACGATCGCCCCAGGGAAGACGGACTCGGGCAGCAACACCAGCGCGTCCAGCGGATCGCCGTCCTCGCCGAGGGTGTTCTCGAAGAATCCGTAGTCGGCC
This sequence comes from Mycobacterium sp., assembly GCF_050701675.1. Lineage (GTDB taxonomy): Bacteria > Actinomycetota > Actinomycetes > Mycobacteriales > Mycobacteriaceae > Mycobacterium. The sequence continues at coordinate 5,978 of NZ_JBOGDD010000008.1, forward strand.
GGGTAGCCGAACGCCGTGTAGAGGTAGCGGTCGAGTTTCACCCGGCCGGTCTCGTGGTCCACCTCGTACTTGTTGCGCGACCCCTTCGGGATCTCGATGACGACGTCGAACTCCACCGCCGCGGCTCCTTCGTCTCTGCTAAGCGTTCTGGGGTCGTCGGGTGACGACGCCGGTTCACTGTAGACGAGCGGTACCGTTCACCTTGAGGCTCTGCGCGGGAGCCCCCTTGATCAGGAGAGCGACCATCGGAGTCACGAGTCCCACGCGGTGGCGTCGATCCACCCACGTGTGGGTCGGCGTGGTGGTCCTGCTGCTGGTGGCGGCCGTGGTCGCCGTCGGCGCGGTGGCGACCTCCAATCGCAGCTCGGCCACCGAACCCCTGGCAGTGACGCCGCAACCGGCGCTCGTCACGGCTAAACCCGGTGTGGCTCCGCTGGCGGACTCGGCTCCGGTGCCAACGGCGGCAGGCCTGTCGGCGACGCTGGCGCCGTTGGTGGCCAACCCCGACCTCGGCGCGCTCACCGGTCGCGTCACCGATGCGGTCACCGGCAAGGAACTGTGGGCGCGGGGCGCGGGAGTGCCGATGCAGCCCGCATCGACGAACAAGGTCTTGACCACCGCGGCGGCCCTGTACACCCTCGACCGCGACGCGCGCCTGACGACGACGGTGATCGCCCCTGACCAGAGCGCGTCGCCGGGTCTGGTCGTGCTCAAGGGAGGCGGGGACCCGACGCTGTCGGCCGCCGCCAAGGGCGTCGACACCTGGTACCGCGGCGCGGCACGGATCAGCGACCTCGCCGACCAGGTCCGCCAGTCCGGCGTCGTGCCGAAGGCCGTCCAGGTCGACGCCAGCGCCTTCAGCGGACCGACGCTGGCCCCTGGCTGGGATCCCGTCGACATCGACGGCGGCGACATCGCCCCGATGGAAGCGGTGATGCTCGACGGCGGCCGCACGCAGCCCGTCAGCGTCGACTCCGCGCGTTCCAGGACCCCGGCGCTCGACGCGGGCCGCGCGCTCGCGGTTGCGCTCGGCGTGAACCCGGCGACGGTCACCGTGCGGTCCACCCCCGTCACGGGTGAGCGGATCGCAGGAGTGCAGTCGCCCCCTCTGATCGAACGGCTACGACAGATGATGAGTGAGTCCGACAACGTGATGGCCGAGTCCATCGGCCGTGAAGTGGCGGCCTCCGTCGGCAAGCCGCAGAGCTTCGACGGCGGCGTTGCGGGAGTGCTCGGCCAGCTCTCCAAGGCGGGCGTCGACACGGGCGGAGCGACGCTGGTGGACTCGAGCGGCCTGTCCGTCGACGACCGGCTCACCGCCGAAACCCTCGACGGGGTGGTCAACGCGGCCGCGGGAAGTGCCAACCCCCAACTGCGGCCGCTCGTCGACCTGCTGCCCATCGCAGGCGGCAGCGGCACGCTTTCCGACCGCTTCCTCGACACCGACGCGGGCCGGGCGGCGATAGGCCTGCTCAGGGCGAAGACGGGATCGCTCACCGGCACCAATGCGCTGGCGGGTTTCGTCACCGACGAGGGCGGCAGGGTCCTCACGTTCTCACTGATCTCGAACGACGCGGGCCCGACCGGCCGCACCGCCATCGACGCGGTGGCCGCCGCCCTGCGATCCTGCGGGTGCGGCTCGTGAGCGCGTCCTCGGCGGGCAACGTCGGCCGCGCGGTCGACTGGAACTTCGCCGCCACCATCGGCGCCAAGCTCGTCAGACCAGCGCCGCCCGCCACCGAGTACACCAGGCGCCAGGCCATGGATCAGCTCTCCGAATTCGCCCGCGCGGCGGAGGGTCCCGTCCGCGACGTCACTCGTCTCAACGAGGGTGCCGCCGTCACGGAGGCGCGGATCGTCGACCGGTCTGAATGGGTACGCGCCGCAACCGAATCCATGCGGGTGATGACCGGGGGAGGCGACGACGGCACCGCGACGGCATCGGAGACCAAGGGTGGCGGCATCACGCGCCGCGTCACCGGAGCACAGACGGGTGCGGTCCTCGCCTTCGTCTCGTCGGGAATCCTCGGCCAGTACGACCCCTTCGCCTCAGGTGGCGGTGAGCTGCTGCTGGTGTACCCGAACGTGATCGCCGTCGAGCGTCAGCTGCGGGTGTCGCCCGCCGACTTCCGGCTGTGGGTCTGCCTGCACGAGGTCACCCACCGCGTGCAGTTCCGCGCCAATCCCTGGCTCGCCCAACACATGTCGAATTCGCTGGCGGTCATCACCGACGACTCCGGTCAAGAGCTCACCCAGGTCGTGGCCAGGCTTGCGGAGTTCGTCCGCAACAAGCGCAATGGCTCGGGAGATCAAGCGCCCGAACCGAATTCCGAGGGCATGGTCGGACTCCTGCGGGC
>NZ_JBOGDD010000009.1:0-4689 GCF_050701675.1 Mycobacterium sp.
ACCTCCCACCAAGGAGGCATTCCTGCACGTGGCCCTCTACCGGGCGCGGCCCGACGCTCGTGCCGTCGTGCACACCCACAGCACCCACTCGGTCGCCGTGTCCTGTCTACGAGACATCAACCGCGACAACGCGTTGCCCGCTCTCACCGCCTACTACGCCATGCGGGTCGGCACGCTGCCCGTCATGCCCTACCACGCCCCAGGCGACCCCGCCCTCGGCCCGGCCGCCGAACTCGCTGCCGCAGGGCACCACGCGCTGCTGCTTGCCAACCACGGACCCATCGTGGCCGGTGTCGACCTGTCTGCCGCCGCGGACGCTCTCGAGGAGATCGAGGAGACGGCCAAGCTCTTCCTGCTTCTGCAGGGACACCACGTCCAACCGGTGCCCGACGACGAGGCCCGACGCCTGAGCGGGCGGTCCAGATGAGCGCCGCACCGTCGCAAGCACTTCCGAATACGGGTGATGAACACCGCATCGCCGCCGCCAATCTCGTCGAGATGGGCACACGAATCCTTGCCATGCAAGGTGTTCCGGAGCCGGATGCGCTTCTGGTGGCCGAATCGCTGGTGACAGCCGACCTGTGGGGGCACCCATCGCACGGCATGCTCCGGCTGCCGTGGTACGTCGCGCGCATCCAAACCGGGGCCATGCAGGCGGTGACCCAGGTGGCGACGATCAGTTCGCATGCGGCCGTATCGGTACTCGACGGCCGCGACGGCATCGGTCAGGTCGTCACCCAGCACGCGATAACCGCCGCAGGCGACGCGGCGAGCACCTACGGCGTCGGTGTGGCCGCAGTCCGGAACAGCAACCACTTCGGCACCGCTGCCTATTGGACCCGAATCCTGGCCGAGCGGAATTGCGTTGGCATACTCACCACCAACGGCAGCCCCGCGATGGCGCCGTGGGGTGGCGTCGAGAAGTTGATCGGCGCCAACCCGTGGTCCATCGCGGTCCCCAGCGGCCGTCACGGTGCCGTCGTCCTCGACATCGCGAACATCGGGGTGGCACGCGGCAAGGTGTACGCCGCACGGCAACGCGGGGAACGACTGCCCGAGGGATGGGCCATCGACGCGTCCGGACTGCCGACCACCGACCCACAGGCCGCAATCGACGGGCTGCTCCTGCCGATGGCAGGCCACAAGGGCTACGCGGTGTCATTCATGATGGACGTGCTCTCCGGCGTACTGACCGGAAGTTCGTTCGGCCGCAACGTCATCGGCCCCTATGTGCCCGACGAGCGCAGCGGCTGCGGGCACCTGGTGATCGCCATCGACATCGCGACCATCATGGCAACCGAGCAGTTCACCGACCGCATGGACGAGCTCATCACCAGCGTCAAGTCCTCCCGCACGGCGCCGGGCCAGGAGATCCTCGTGCCGGGCGAACTGGAAAACCGCACCATCGCAACGGCAGCGGGCACCGTCACGCTGCCCACGAGAACCGTCGAGGAGCTCAACGCACTCGCCGTGGCCTGCAATGTCGAACCATTGACGCCGGAGCGATGATGTACACGTTGTTCGTCACTCTGGACGTGCACCCGGACAAACTCGCAGAGTTCGTCGACGCCATCACCACCAACGCCGCCGCGTCGTTACGTGACGAGCCAGGGTGTCTGACATTCGACGTCCACCAGGACATCACCACCTCGACACGCTTCTACCTGTACGAGATCTACGCCGACGAAGATGCCTTCACGATCGGCCACCGCGGAGCGCCGCACTACGCCCAATGGCAAGAGGCCGCCAAGGCGTGCGTCGTCGCCGGTAGCCATCGGAATGCGTTCGCCCGGCCGGTCAGAATGGGCGACAGCGGGACCCCTCGATCATCGCGACACGCGCTCACCCCCTGAGGGTGCCCGTCGGATCAGGAGAAGTCCAGGACCAACCGTCCGCGCAAGCCACCCGCCTCCAGCATGCGGTGGGCCTCGGCCGCCTCATCGGCGGGAAGCACCTTGGCGACGCGCAACGTCAATATGCCGTCCTCGACCTGGCGCCGCAGTGTGTCCAGCCCGTCGGTGTCGGTGATGCCGTCCGTCACCATCACCGGGTGTACCCGGATGTCCCGTTCGGCAGGACCAGACCACCCTCGGAGTTCGGCCAGCGCCCCGCCGTTGGTGATCGCGGGCACGATCTCGGTGGTCTGCATCGACCCGTCAACGAGGCCGGGAACGCCATGGGGAAACAACGCCAGAATGCGATCGGCGACATCGATGCCGCGCTCGACGACGTGGTCGGCACCGAAACCACGCACCAACTCGATGTCGTGCGGGGCGGCATCGGCGATCACCGTCAGCCCGTCGGCTTTGGCCAACTCGACCGCGTAACCACCCACGGCGCCGGCCGCACCGGTCACTGCGACGACCCCGCCGCGGGGCACGGCCAGCGCATCCAGGGCCAGCCGCGCGGTCATGGCGTTCATGAGCAACGTGGACGCCGCGGGGAAGTCTGTCCCTCGCGGGGCTGGAACCACGGACGCCGCCGGCACCACGACCTGCTCGGCGTAAGCGCCGCCGTGCACGCTGGTGAACAACACCATGGCGATCACTGACTGCCCTACCGCAAGGCGACCGTCGGAGTCGGGCCCGATCTGGTCGATCACGCCCGCGGCGTCCATGCCGGGCACGAAGGGGGCCTGGCGGTCGGGCATGCGGAGCGCGTGGCCGCCAGTGCGCAACAGCACATCGGTTGGGCTCACGGCAGCCGCATGTACCCGCATGCGGACCTCACCGGACCCGGCCCGTGGTTCGGGCAGGTTCAGGACCTGCAACGCTTCCGGGCCGCCATAGTCATGGACACCAATTGCCCTCACTGCCTTGCCAACCCGCCGCACCGGAACCGAATTCCCCACCCTGGGGATCGTCACCGGCAGCAGCACGAACGTGGACCTATGTGCTGATCACGCCGTTGCGCCGGTGAGGTGAGCACGTGCGGCGTGGACGAAGTCGGCGACCAGCGGGTTCGGGTCGCCGACCCTGGTGGCGATCACGACGCTGCTGGTCGGGAAGCCATCGACCGGCACCGTGGCGAGGTCGGCGCGCAACGAGCTGCGCCGGTCGCCGGCCGGCAACACCGCGATCGCCTGACCGCTCGCGATGAGTTCGAGCCTGTCCTCGAAGCTCTCGAAGACCGGGCCTGCCGAGATCGGACCGGGGTCGCTCAGCTGGTAGGCGTCGGTCGGGAAGATCGCCCGCGCCCCGCCGTGGGGGCAGATGAGAGAGTCGTCGCCGGCGAAGTCCTCCGGTGACACCGACGCGCGGCCGGCCAGGTGGTGGCCGACCGGCACCACCAGCATCCGCGGCTCCTCGTAGAGCACGGTGATCCGGGCCTCGTCGGCCGGGTAGGGCAACGGGGCCCGGCCGACCAGCACGTCCACCTGGCCCTCGGCAAAGGCCCGCTCGTCGTAACACTCGATGTGACGGGTGCCGATCTCGGCCCGCGGGTGGCGGCCGCGCAGGTCGCGGACGGCCGGGGTGATGACCAGGTCCTCGACGTACCCGATGATGACCTTGCCGGCGGGCGCGTAGGCGCGGGCGGTGAGCGCTGCCTGGCGAGCGGCGTGCAGAAGAGCTTGCGCCTGCGGAAGGAATGCCTTGCCGGCTTCGGTGAGCCGACTGCCCTGCGGCGTGCGGTCCAACAGGCGGACGCCGAGACGGTGCTCCAGGCGCTGGATCTGGCGGCTCAGCGACGGCTGCGCCAGGCGCAGCTCAGCGGCCGCCCGGCCGAAGTTCAGATGCTCTGCCACGACGGTGAAGTACCGCACCAGCCGCAGCTCGAGGTCGGTCCCGAGATCGTTCACCCGTTCATCCTCATCGCCATGTTGAACCCGGCCAACGGCCGGAGGTATTCCGCGTCATGCCGTTTCGGCATGTCGGGGTGCCGAACAGGTCTTGGACACCCGTTGCGGATTGCCAAAGACTCGTGGACACGGATTGCGACGAGAGGGATGGCAGAACATGAACAGGTACGACGGCAAGAACGTGGTGGTCATCGGCGGGAGTAGCGGGCTCGGGCTGGCGACCGCGCAGCTTCTGGCGGACGACGGCGCGCGCGTCATGATCACGGGACGGCACCGGGAAACCCTGGAGGACGCCGGCAGGCAACTCGGCGGCAAGGCCGTCACGGTCCAGAGCGACGTGGGTTCGCTACCGGAGATCGACGTGCTGGCCGACCGGGTGAAGACCGAGTTCGGCACCGTGGACGCGCTGTTCGTGAACGCGGGCATCGGCAGCTACGACCCGTTCGATGCGGTGTCCGAGCAGACCTACGACGACGTGTTCACCATCAACACCAAGGGTCCGTACTTCACCGTGCAGAAGCTGGCGCCGCTGCTTGCCGAGGGCAGTGGCGTGGTGCTGACCACGTCGATCGTGAACGTGCTGGCCTACGACGCGGTCAGTGTCTACTCGGCCAGCAAGGCGGCCCTGCGATCGATGGCCCGCACGCTCGCCAGGGAGCTGCTCCCCCGCAAGATCCGGGTCAATGCGGTCAGCCCCGGCCCGATCGACACGGGCAAGCTGGAGAAGGAGCTGCCTGCGGAAGTCGCGGCGAAGATGAAAGCGGAGTTCGCCGCGACCAATCCGATGCTGCGCTTCGGCCACCCGGACGAGTTCGCCAGGGCGGCGGCGTTCATGGCCTTCGACGCGACGTTCACGACCGGAGCCGAACTGGCGGTGGACGGCGGCCACT
>NZ_JBOGDD010000010.1:0-21642 GCF_050701675.1 Mycobacterium sp.
GCCGTCGACCGCTCGGCATCCTCGAACCCCTGACGCTGCTGACGGTGTTGGCTGGGGTGACCGAACGCATCGGCCTCATCGCGACGGCATCCACCTCGTACAACTCGCCATACAACCTCGCCCGTCGGTTCGCCTCCCTCGACCACGTCAGCAACGGACGCGCCGGGTGGAACATCGTGACGACGGCGACGGTGGACGCCGCACGCAACTTCGGCCTTGCCGAACTCCCGTCACACAGCGCCCGGTATGCCCGCGCCGCCGAGTTCGTCGACGTCGCGCAAAAGCTGTGGGACAGCTGGGAAGACGACACGATCGTCGCCGACAAGCAGGCCGGGGTCTGGGGTGACCAAGCCAAGATTCACGCCCCGGAACACCACGGCGAGTACTTCTCGGTGCACGGGGCGCTGAACGTCCCCCGCTCACCGCAGGGATATCCGCTGCTGGTTCAGGCCGGGTCATCAGAGGACGGCAAGGCCCTGGCGGCCCGGTACGCCGAGGCCGTCTTCACCGCGCAGCAGACGACCGAGGAGGCGCGGTCCTTCTACCGCGACCTCAAGGCCAGGGCCACCGCATTCGGCCGCGACCCCGACACGGTCAAGATCCTCCCCGGCATCGTCCCCGTGATCGGCAGCACGGAAGCCGAGGCAGCGGCCAAGGACCGCGAGCTCGAAGCGGCGATCGTGCCCGAATACGCCCAGCGTCAGCTCGCGAACACGTTGCGGATCCCGTTGGAGCAGTTGGCACTCGACGAGCAATTGCCCGAAGAGCTCCCCGCCGAGGATGCCATCGAAGGCGCCAAGAGCCGCTACACGTTGATCGTCGATCTGGCCCGGCGCGAGCGACTGACGGTGCGGCAGCTGATCGCCCGGCTCGGTGGTGGTCGCGGACATCGCACCTTCACCGGCACTCCCGAGCAGGTGGCGGATGCCATCGAGGAGTGGTTCCGCGAAGGCGTCGCCGACGGGTTCAACATCATGCCGTCGGTACTACCCTCTGGCCTGGAGATCTTCGTCGATCACGTCGTGCCGATCCTGCGCAAACGCGGACTGTTCCGCACCGAGTACACCGCGACGACGTTGCGCGGCCACTACGGCCTTGACCGTCCCGCCAACGCCAACCTACTCACCGGAACGGGTGCCAGATGACGACGAACGGCCTGCGCCCGGATCACGCCGACGTGGCAGCGCGCGAGTCCCTGCGCCTGCTCGGGCTCGACGGAAACAACTGGATCGCACCGCGTGAGGACGTCGACCACGACGTCGCAATCATCGGCGGCGGGCAGAGCGGTGTCACGATCGCCCACGCGCTGCGCCGTGCCGGGGTCGCCAACGTGACCGTGATCGACGGCGGTCCCGACGAGTCGGCATCGGCGTGGCGTTCGCGGGCGCGGATGCGCTCCCTGCGGACGGGGAAGACAGTCTCCGGTCCCGAGCTGGGCAATCCCGCACTGACGTTCCTGGCCTGGTTCGAGGGCATCCACGGTCCGGACGCCTTCGGCGCAGTGGACCGGATCTCCACCAGCGACTGGGCAGACTATCTGAGTTGGTTCCGGCGACAGGTCGGCGTGGAGGTCCGACACGGCATCCAGGTCACCGACGTCGAACCCGCCGGAGCGGGCCTGCGCCTGACACTCGAGCAGGCCGGACACCGGTGGAACGAGGACGCCCGCAAGGTCGTCCTGGCCGGCGGTGTGGCAGGCACGGGCGGCCCGCACGTTCCCGCCGTCCTCGCGGGTTTGCCGAGATCGCTCTGGGCGCACACCGCCGACGCGATCGACTTCGGCCTGTTGCGAGGCAAGTCGGTCGCCGTGCTCGGCGCGGCCGCATCGGCCTTTGACGCGGCGGCGACGGCGTTGGAGGCCGGGGCCGCCGACGTGCACGTTTACACACGGCGTCCCGAGGTGGTGGTCGCGAACCTCAAGAATCGGCCGAATCCGCTGCGGCAGGACGTCTTCCACCTCCTATCGGATGCACAGCGGTGGGAACAGCGCTGGAACGCCGCAACGCAGGGCGCGAACGTTCCCGAGGATTCCGTCGCACGCGCCGCCGCCTTCGCCGACTATCACCTACACGTCTCGGCACCCTGGCTGTCCGCGACCGAGCAGGACGGCCGCGCACGCATAGAGGCCGCCGACGGCGTCCGGTCCTTCGACTACGTCATCGCAGGCACTGGTTACCAACAGGACCCGGCCACCCGCTCCGAGCTCTCGACCATCGCCCCGTACCTCGCGCGATGGTCCGACGTCTACCCGGCGCCGGCCGGGCTGGACAACGAATTGCTCGGCGTTGCCCCGTATCTGGGTGACGGATACGAATTCACCGAGAAGCAGCCCGGCACGGCACCCTGGCTGGCGGACATCCACGTGTTCAGCATCGGGGCCAACGTGAGTTTCGGACGTCCGGTCGGCGACATCCCGAGCCTGCGCGTCGGCGTACCGCGACTCGCGCAGGCGATCACGCGCGATCTGGCGCTGGCCGATCTGGCCCACGCACGATCGACTGCTGCCGGAGTGAGCCGGTGACAACGCCAAGCCGTGAGTTCCTTTGGTACATCCCCAATACCGTCGCACCGGGGCACCGGGGCGACGACACGGTCGACGGCTGGGGCAGCCTGGACTTCTCGGTCGACCTCGCGCTCCGCGCCGAGGAGCACGGCTGGGCCGGGGCGCTGATCGGAACGAGTTGGGGCCGCCCGGACACCTTCACGGTCGCGACGGCCATCGCCGCTCGCACCACGACGTTCACACCGCTGGTGGCGGTGCGGCCCGGCTACTGGCATCCGGCGCACTTCGCCAGCGCCGCTGCCACCCTGGACCAACTCAGCGGCGGACGGTTGTTCGTCAACATCGTCAGCGGGCTGGACGACCTCGCCGCCTACGGCGACGGGCAGTTCGACAAGTCGCGCCGGTACGACCGAACCCGTGAGTTCCTGCAATTGGTTCGCCGACTGTGGAGCGAGGAGGACGTGACATTCCGCGGTGAGTTCTACGGTGTCGAGCACTCGACCGTCCAACCGCGGCCGTTCGGAGCCGAACAGGGGCGTCACCCGCGGCTCTACTTCGGCGGGGCGTCGGAGGCCGCCGAGCGAGTGGCGGTCACAGACGCCGACGTGCAGCTGTTCTGGGGCGAACCACTCGACGGAATCGCTGAGCGCATCGACCGTCTCAAGGCGTTGTCCGACGAACTTGGTCGCGAGCACGCCCCGCTGGAGTATGGCCTGCGGGTGACCACCCTGGTCCGCGATACGACCGAAGAGGCCTGGCGGGATGCCGAGGCCAAGGTGGCGAAGGCAGCCGCCGGCGGGCCGGAGGATCGACACCAGCGGGACCCGAAGGCAGCAGAGGGGCAGAAACGTCTGCTCGATCTCGCCGAGCGCGGCGAGATACTCGACTCCTGCCTGTATACGACTCCTGGCAAGTACGGCGGCGGCGGCGCGGGCACGACCTGGCTGGTCGGTTCGGCCACCGACGTCGCTGCCGCCCTGCAGAAGTACGCCGACCTCGGGATCTCCCACTTCGTGTTGTCCGACACCCCGTACAAGTCCGAGGTCGGTAGGATCGGTGACCAGGTGTTGCCGTTGCTACGTGCACCCGCACCGGTGCCACACTGAGCAGGAGGCGTTCTGTGCCAAACACATCCGGGCCGGCGGTGGTCGTCTACGGGACCGGCGCGATAGGCGGGGTCATCGCCGCGCGCTTGCGCCTCGCCGGGGTGGAGGTCACCGCGGTCGCGCGCGGCGAACACCTGCGTGCCATCCGCGCAGGTGGACTCAAGCTCGTGACGCAGGCCGGTGCGGATGCCGTGGCGCTGCAGGCGGCGGGCGATGCTAGTGAGGTCGACTGGAAGACCGAACCGATCGTCGTGCTGGCGGTGAAGAGCCATCAGACCGCGGCGGCATTGGATGATCTGGCTGCGCACGCTCCGCTCCAGACACCAATCTTCGTCGCGCAGAACGGCGTCGCCAACGAATCGGCGGTGCTGCGGAGGTTCGCCAACGTCTACGGTGTCGCCGTGCTGGTGTCTGCCGCGCACCTCGAGCCTGGAGTGGTCATCCAACAGAGCCACCCGGTGGCGGGCATTCTCGATCTGGGTCGGTATCCCGCCGGCCGTGACGAGGTGGCCGAAAGCACAGCCGCCTCATTCCGCGCGGCACAGTTCATTTCGGAGGTCCGCGATGACATTCCCGCGTGGAAGCATCGCAAGTTGATCGCCAACCTCGGCAACGGTGTGACGGCCGCGGTCCAGCCAGGCCCGGACGCCGACGAACTCGTGGCCCGCGCCCGGATCGAGGCCGAGCGGATCCTCACCATCGCCGGGATACCGTTCATCAGCGCCGAGCGGGACTCCCAGCGGCGCAGCACTTTTCGACACGGAAAGGTGCGTGACGACTACTTCGGCTCCACGTGGCAGAGCGTGGCACGGGGGCATGCCGACGTGGAGACCGACTGGTTCAACGGCGAGATCGTCCTGCAGGCCCGCCTGCACTCCCAGACCGCGCCCGTCAACGAATTGATCCAGCGCATCACGGCCGAGCACGCCCGTCTTGGTCGTGCACCACGCTCTCTGGACCCAACCACGATCCTGGCCCAGCTCGCCGAAAGTGATTCCGTTGCAACATGACCCGTCCGCGATTCTGACTCCGCGCGGACCACTCGCCACAGCGGAACCTGGTAGCTGCGCTTAACGGATTCGGTAGTTCAACCCCATTGCTGACCATCGCAGCGAACCCCAACATAACTGGTAGGGAATTCACCACGTGAAGGGGTGTCATGGTCAAGGGGAATGCGCGTATCGGGACCAGATTGCACCGGGGTGCGGCAGCGCTCGTCGTGGCGGTGGTGGCAGCGACGACGCTGGGCGCGTGCTCGTCGAGTAGCCCCGCCGACTCGAACAACGCGGACGGCAGTGTCTCGGACCCGAACAACCCCGTCTACTTCAAATGGTCCGAGGATCCCAACGCCCCGTCACTGGTCAAGATCGCCGACGAGTTCCACCTCTGGGACAAGGCGGGCATCAAGCCACAGTATGTGGGCGCGATCGACTCCGGCCAGATACCCGCCTTGCTCGGCACCGGCGACATCACGTTCGCGTCGTTCATGTTCAACCGTTCACTGTCCGCGGTCGCCGCGGGCGTCGACCTGAAGGTCATCGCCTCGCGTACGTACACGACCCAGGACGAGCCGCACATGGAGTACTTCAAGCGGGCCGACTCAAACCTCGACGAGACCAACCTCAAACAGCTCGAGGGCAAGACGATCGGCTTGGCGTCGCTGAAGGGCTGCGCCGAGTTCATCCTGAAGGACTACCTGGTCAAGAACGGCGTCGACATCACCAAGGTGAAGTTCCTGACCCAGTCGGAGAGCCTGCTGCCCCAGTCGCTGGAGCATGGCGACGTCGACTTGGCAGTCATCCACCCGCCGCAGAACGGGATCCTGCGCACCGACAAGGCGGTGAAGGTCGCCTTCTCCGACTTCAACAACTCGGGCAACGACGGCGGCCTCGCGCCGATCAGTGCCAGCGGAAAGTTCATCCGCCAATATCCGGCCCAGACAAAGGAATTCGTCGGCATCCTCGCGAAGGTGGCGAACTGGGGCAATGCCCACCCCGAGGAATATCGCGACGTGGTCGCCAAGCTCACCGGGTTGCCCAAGGAGCAGATCACCAAGTACTACTACGCGAACAACCTGATCCTGGACAAGGAGCAGACGGGGTTCTGGTGGGGCTTGGCCGACCGCGTCGGGACGCTGACCCCCGCGGAGGCCAAGCTGAAGCCGGAGGACATCGCCACCAACGAGTACAACCCGTACGCGAAGTCGCCTGCGCTGATCGACACACAGGCCGACAACACCGAAGTGCTCACCGACGGCGAGATCTGAGGTAGACATGCCGCAGCCGCTCATCGAGCTCACTGCCGCCGAAGCGGAGCTCGCACGGTCAGTCGCAATCCAGTCCCACGGCCTGCACAAGGAGTTCACACACGTCGGCCGGGGCGCAAAGGGCGCGAAGAACGTTGTCACCGAGGTCCTTCGGGATTTCGATCTCGACGTTCGCAATGGTGAGTTCCTCGCCCTACTCGGCCCCAGCGGATGTGGGAAGTCGACGTTTCTCAACATCCTCGCCGGCCTGGAGGACTACGACGGCGGGGAGTTGCTCTTGAACGGCTCCCCGGTTCGGGGCGTGAGCAAGAACGTCGGAGTGGTCTTCCAGAGCTATGCGCTGTTCCCGTGGCTGTCGGTGCAGAAGAACGTCGAGGTCGGTCTGAAGATCCGCGGAGCCTCGGCGGCGACGCGCAGGCAGACATCGGATCGGATCCTCAATACCGTGGGGTTGGAGGCCTTCGCCGACCATCTCCCGCATCAACTTTCGGGCGGTATGCGGCAGCGGGTGGCGATCGCCAGATCTCTGGCCTATGACCCGGATGTTCTCGTCCTTGACGAGCCGTTCGCCGCGTTGGATGCGCAGACCCGCGAATTCCTGCAGAACGAACTGCTGCGGATCTGGGAGTCGGGTGAGCAGAAGAAGACGATCCTCTTCGTCACGCACTCCATCGACGAGGCGATCTTCCTCTCCGACCGGATCGCCGTGATGACCAAGCGGCCGGGCACGGTCAAGTCCCTCATCGACGTGAACCTCCCGAGGCCGCGCAACGACGATTCCCGCGCCGCGGTCGAGTTCGGCCGGATCCGGGCCCAGGTGGCGCAGATCCTCAAGGAGGAGGTCGAAGTTGGTAACAACTGAAGTGCCGTCGACCCAGAAGGGGCGTGCCGACCCGCATCGGACCGAGGTGCGGTCCTCCGCCGTGTGGCTGGCGAAATACGACAGGTACCTCTACGGCACGGTGGGCGTCGCGCTGTTCCTCTTCCTGTGGTGGCTGGCGAACAAGACTGAAGTGCTCGACCCGAAGTTCCTCACTCCGCCGCAGGCCGTTCTCAGCGAGCTCGTCCACGGCTTCTCCGCCGGCGGTGCACTTCGTGAACAGGTGTGGCCGAGCCTGCACCGCGGACTGCTGGGATTCGTGATCGCCCTTGGCACCGGAATCTTCCTCGGCATTCTCGTCGGCTCGAACCGCGTACTGGGGAAGCTGCTCGAGCCGGTGCTGCTCTTCTTCCGGAGCTTGTCCGTCCTGGCGCTGTTCCCAGTCTTCCTGCTGTTCTTCGGGATCGGGGAGGAATCCAAGATCGCCATCGTCGCATGGGCGGCGTTCTGGCCGATCTTCATCAACACCACGAACGCGGTCAGGGGTGTCGAGAAGATTCTCATCAACGCCGCGCGCACGCTCGGTGCCGGACGGGTGTACATCTTCACCAGAATCGTGCTGCCCGCTGCCATCCCCAACATCTTCCCCGGCGTCCGGCTGGGCGCGTCCTATGCCTTCACGGCACTGGTGGCTGCGGAATACCTCGGCGCCACCGAGGGCATCGGCATCTACATCCGGTCCAGCCAGGAGGGCTACCAGATCCCGGCGATGTACTCCGGCATCGTGGTGCTCGGCATCATCGGGGTGGCCATCAACGTGATCCTGGCCGCCGTCGAAAAGCGCGTCACCGGTTGGCAACTGGGCATCACCAGCAAGTAGACGGCCTCGGCCAAGCGAACAGATCGGACGGACGGAAGAGACATGGTCAACCTATCGGTGCTCGACCAGGTGCCCATACCCCGGGGAAGCAGCGCAGGCGCCGCCATCGGCAGCAGTGTCGACCTCGCCCGCTACGTCGAGGACCTCGGGTTCGGCGCCTACTGGTTCGCGGAGCACCACCTCGATCAGGGCCGGGCATCCTCGGCCCCGTCGATCCTGATTGCGTTGGCCATCCAGGCGACCCGACGCATCACGCTGGGGTCGGCGGCGACAGTGCTGCCGTTCCACACCGGCCTCGAGGTAGCCGAGCAGTTCGGCTCGCTGGCGGCTGTTGCTCCGGGGCGCGTCGTCCTTGGCCTCGGCCGTTCCAAGCAGGGTTATGCCAAGTCGGCGCCCTACCGCGAGATCAGCGAGGTACTCTCCGCGGTCACCTCTGCACCCGGCAGCCAGGACCGCGATGTCGAGGTGGCAGCGGGCGGATCGGATTTCCTCTTCGAACTGCTCGGGTACCTGTCGAACACACCGCTGACCGTGCCCGACGACGAATCGCGCATCCGCGAGATCCTCAACTACCTGGAGCGCCCGGTGGCGGTCGTCGGCGGGGAGGAATACCGGGTTTCGCCGGGCTACCAGGAAGATCTCGGGCTTGCCGTATTCGGCGGCGAATCCGGTTGGAGCGCAACCATTGCGGCCAAGTTCGGACTTCCCCTCTACGTCAACGCGCACAGTGTGAAGAACGACATCGTCGGCACGGTGGCGCGCTACCGTGAAGACTTCTCGCCCTCGAAACGTCTCGCCGCTCCGTATGTCGGCGTTTCTGCGCACGCCGTGGCGGCCGACACCACCGAGCACGGGCGCCGACTCGAAGAGACATTCCTGCGCACCCTGGCCAGCCTGCGTTCCCGCGGTACTTACCTGCCTTCTGCTCCGGCGGCCGGGGAGGGCTTCGCCGAGCCCGACAATCAGAAGTTCGCCGAATCACGCGCGCTGAGTTACGCGGGCGAACCGCAGTATGTGGTGGAGAAGCTGCGAGCGCTGGTCGACAGCGTGGCTGCCGACGAGCTGCTGATCAGCACGATCGTCTACGCGCCAGAGGACCGTCAGACCTCCTATCGGTTGATCGCCGAGAACTGGAACTGAGCATGCCGAAACTGGCTATGACACTGCGCCTTTCCGCGATGTTCGTGGCACTGGGCGGCTGCCTGCTCGCCACCGCAGGTTCGGCTTCGGCGCACGTGCGCGTCGACGGCACACAGCCGCCTCCACCGAAGGGTGGGTCCGGAATCGTGGAGCTGATCGTGCCGAGCGAGTCGGCGTCTGCCTCCACCGTTGGCTTGACGATCACGTTTCCCAAGGGCGTCGACCTGACCTCGGCGCGAACCCTGCCGGTCGCCGGGTGGACCTCGACTGTCGAGACTGAGCCGGCCGGAGATGGTGAACGGGTCTCGCGCATCTCCTGGCGGGCAACCGAGGGTGCCAGCGGACTCAAGCCGTCGGAGTTCGGCGAGTTCACCTTCTCGGCGGGGCCATGGCCCAAGGACGTGGACTCCTCGTCGCTTCCGACGGACCAGAGTTACAGCGACGGTTCGGTGGTCTCGTGGAACGAGGTCGCCGTCGACGCGGACAGCGAACCGGAGCACCCCGCTCCCGTGGTAGCCCTTGGCCCGGCTGTCACGGGCGACGGTGATGGCGACGTACACGGGGACACCCACCGTTCCGCAGTCGGCGCGGCACCCGCGCCCGGCGAGGACCATTCCGCCCACGCAGCGGCGCAGGACCCCGGCCACGAGTCGTGGGTCTGGCCGGTCACGTCCCTGGTGAGCCTGGTGGTCGCCCTCGGGACGGCGGTGGCCCTCGTCGTCGTGTTACGGCGAAGCCGCGCGGCGTCGTAGGCAACGGGCTGCGAATTCATACTGATGGTGTCGTGTCCAATAGCAACTCTTCAGCCGCCGAAAGTACGGTTGTTGAACACGTTTCGCGAGAAGGGGCGCGAACAAGCGTGCACTCGACGACCAAACACAGACAGATTGCGGCGCACGCGGCGCTTTGGTGGCTGGTGATGGTCGGCGCCGCAACTGGGCTGATCTGGACCGCCGGCCCCGCATCGGCACATGCCACCGTGGTCTCCAGCACACCCACCGACGGCGCACACCTGGACTCGTCGCCCACGGTGCTGTCCTTCGATCTCAACGAAGCCGTCTCCCTGGTTCAGCGCTCGGCGCAGCTCATCGACGTCGGCGGCACGCGTCATCCGTTCGCGGCGCAGCGGCTGGAGGCCGGCCGACAACGCATCGTCTTGGAAGTCGGCCCCAGCCTTCGCGACGGTGCGTATCTGGCGACGGCACGGGTGGTCTCCGCCGACACCCACGTGGTGTCACTGTCGATCAGGTTCACCGTCGGCGCCGCAACGGACCACGGCCAGTGGGCGGACGCGGGAACCGGGCAGTCCGTTGTCGAGCGGTACGTCCTCTACGCGGTCAAGGCGGGGGTGTACGCCGGGCTGGTGCTGTCGGCAGGGCTCTACCTGGCGTGCCGGTGGGTCTGGTCCGACGCGATCGGCACTCGGAGATTCGTGGCGGTCTACCGGCTGGGTACGGGCCTGCTGGTACTCGGCCTGCTGGGCCGGCTTGCCGTTCTGGCTGTCGACCAGGCCGGTGGTCTCGTCAACGCGTCGACTTCGACGGTCGTCGCCGTCGTCGAGACGCCGTTCGGGGCGGCGCAGGTGGCGGCCGCAGCGCTTGGCGCGATCACCGTCGTCCGGCCGCCCGGCCGTGGGCGCACCGCACGTGGTCTTGGCCTGCTTCATGCCGCGGCCGCGGTCACCGCCGTCACCCTCGGCGGTCACGGTGCCGCCACCGAATGGTGGCCGCTGCCGTTCGTCGCAACCTTCGTCCACCTGTACGCGGTCGCGGTGTGGTTGGGCGGGGTGGTTGCCATCGTCGGTGTGCTGCGGGCCGTGCCACGGCTGCAGCGGTGGCATCGGGTTGCCTTGGGCCACATCGCCTTGGCCTTGAGCGCGGGTATCGTCCTGGCGCTGTTGCAGGTCCGACCGGTCGGCGCGCTGGTCAGCACGTCATACGGGTGGGCGCTCCTGATCAAGGTCGTTCTGGTCGGCGCGGCGATCACCGCCGGATATCTCACCTACCGCACGCGCCGCAGCCACGCTTCCCGCACCATCGAACCCGACAGCGAGCCACGGCGCGGCCGTGCCGTCATCGTCGAGGCCGGTTTGGCCTTGCTGGTCATCACGACGACCGCGGTACTGTCGTCGCTCACCCCGGCCAAGGACAGCTACACCACCAATGTGGCGACTCGGCTGAACTTCGGCGGGGCCGACGTCCTGCACATCGCCATCGACACCGTCCGGCGCGGCCCGCAGGTAGTGAAGATCGTGTACCCGGACCAGTCCCCCGGTGTCGAGGTCGGCATCGAATTGTCCTCGGCCCAGGCCAATGTCGCCCGCCTGCCCGTGGAGGTGTCACGTTCGGATGCAGGCGATGGTGACACCGTGTGGACCAGCGACCACCTCATCGTGCCGTCCCCCGGCCGGTGGAAGGTCACCGTTCGCTTCGACGACGGGCAGGGACCCAAGCTGGCGTCCTTCTATTACCAGGTCTTGTAGACACCGTCATGGAGGTCGAATGAAACCGCTGCGCAAGGCGATCAGCCTGATCGTCGCCGCCGCCCTTGCGTGGATGCTGGCGAGCTGCGCGAAAGACGTACCGGTGACGTATGAGCAGAGCGCGGCGGCCGGCGACGCGCTGCGAATCCAGGTCGGCGGTGAGGGCTACCGCGACCTGCTGGAATTCGTGTCGGACAAGAGGCTGACCGGTGACGTGAGACTCGAGCTGCAGGATGCTTCCCCCGACGCGAACGCACAGGTGAAGGACGGCAAATCGGACCTGGCCTTCTACCAGACTCAGCCGGCCTTCCTTGGCAATCAGAAGGCCAATTCGTTCGACACCTTGAGCGTCGTATCGAAGGTCGACGTCGCACCCTATGCCCTGTACTCCTCGAAGTGGAAGGACCTGAAGGAGACGCAGGACTGGGTGAACTCGGGCTTGGTCGCCGACAAGATCACCGGAGACAGCCTCCCGCACGGCGCGAGCGTCGCCGTTCCGGACACCCAGGCGGGCTTTGCGCGAGCTCTCTACCTGCTTGCCAGTGTCGGCCTGGAGAAACTGGATCGCCCATTCGGCGGGGTGACCGTCGCGGATCTCTCGCTGTCGGAGGCCAATGTTCTGGAATCACAACGGCATCTGGCGCTGCGCAGGCTGGACTTCACCGCCTACGCCCAGGACATCTATCACAACTACGACGCCGTCGTGCTCGATCCGACGACCGCGGCGTCCATCGGTCTGGTACCCGCCAAGGATGCGCTGGCGATCGAACCCGGACCCGGCAATCCCTACGCCAGGGTCCTGGTCGCGCCCACGCGGCTGGCAGGCGACCCACGGGTATCGGCACTGGCCCACGCACTGGAGAGCCCAGAAGTGGCCAAGTACCTCGTGACGAAGTATCAGGGCAAGTTCATCTCGGCTCAGGTGCCGTTCCAGCCGTGAACCCATCGAGATCACCAGGAGAGAAGCACATATGACAATCACCGCCGAAACACCCCTCCGGAAGCCGACTTTCGACCGGCCGGTCAGGTTCGGCTCGCCAGAGCTGGCTGAGCTGCTGGCCTACATCGACCGCGGAGTCGTCGAACGCGACCAGGACAACCGGCACCCGTTCGAGGAATTCGAGGTGCTCCGAGCATCCCGCCTCGGGGCGTTGCGGCTTCCGGTCGAGGCAGGTGGCGGCGGCGCGACGCTGACCGAGCTGTTCGCCACGGTCATCGCGCTCGGCGAAGTGGATTCGAACGTCGCGCACAGCGTCCGCAACCACCTGAACTTCACCGAGAGCCTGCTGCGGCAGAAGGACGGGCCGGACCGCCGCTGGCTGGAGCAGGTCAAGAACGGCAAGCTGTTCGGACATTCCTCCACCGAGCTGAGCCGTAAGCAGGCCGGCCGCCGGGACAGGAACTTCGAAACCGTGGTCGCCGACGGCCCCGATGGCCTGCGCCTGTCCGGTGAGAAGTTCTACAGCACCGGCAACCTCTACGCGAACTACCTCGTCGTCAGCGCCACGGGGCCCGACGGTGAACCGGCTCGGGTGGTGGTCGCCGCGGATCGCGAAGGCGTTGCCGTGGAACGCGACTGGGATGGGATCGGACAGCGGTTCACGGGCAGCGGCACCACCCGCTTCGACAACGTCGCCGTCGCAAGAGAGGACTTCCTGAGCAACGGCACCCACTACGCCGACCTGCCGTATTCGGCGACGTTCCCGCAGCTGTTCCTGACCGCCGTGATCGCCGGGATCCTGCGTCGGGTGACCAGGGACGCGGTGAACCTGGTGCGCACCAAGCAACGCACGTTCTACCACGCAGCATCGGAACGACCGGTGGAAGACCCCATCCTGCAGCAGTCGGTGGGTCTGCTGTCCAGCCAGGCATTCGCGGCCGAGGCACTGGTCGAGTCGGCCGCGGCTGCGCTGTCGGACGCGTACGCCGCACACGGCACGGCAGACGAGCCGGAACTGTCACTGCGCGCCGCGCTGCGGGCCGCCAAGGCGAAGGTCGTCGTGGACGAGCTGGCCCTTCGCGCGGCCGGCGACCTGTTCGACGTGGGCGGCGGGACGGCAGCGCGGCAGAGTTCGCATCTGGACCGGCACTGGCGCAACATTCGGACCCTGGCGGCGCACAACCCGAAGACCTACAAGGCCAAGGCAATCGGCGCGCACGAGCTCACTGGCGAGCCGCTGCCCAATGGCGCCTTCTTCTGACCACGGATTTCTGATTCGCACGCCCGGCGATTTGGGCGCGCGAAGCCGTGGTGAGCGCGGTTTTCCGCGCCGAAATCGCAAGAACAACCCAACACCGAAGGACAAGGGAGTATCGACATGGATCTGCAACTGACCGGCAAGCGGGCGATCATCACCGGCGGCAGCAAGGGCATCGGCCTTGCCGTCGCGCATGCGCTGGCCGCCGAGGGAGTCGACGTGGTGCTGGCCGCGCGCACCCAGGAGACCCTGGAGAAGGCGGCCGCCGAGGTCGCCGAACGCAGCGGCCGCCGCGCCATCCCCGTCGTCACCGACACTGGAGACGACGACTCGGTCAAGGCGTTGGTGGCCAGGGCGGTCGCCGAGCTCGGCGGCGTGGACATTCTGGTCAACAACGCGTCCAATCAAGCCGTCGGCAAGGGGAATCCCGACTTGGCCGGCACGACGGACGAGGTGTTCTGGAACGACGTGAACATCAAGGTGGTCGGTTACCTCCGCACGGCGCGGGCCGTCGCGCCGCATCTGGTCGATGCGGGCTGGGGACGGATCATCAACGTCAGCGGCCTTGGCTACCGCCAGACGCATTCGATCGTGCGAAGCATCCGCAACGTCAGCGTGGCCGCGTTGACGAAGAATCTCGCGGACGAACTGGGCCAGCACGGAATCAACGTGACCGTCGTACATCCGGGCCAGACCCG
This sequence comes from Mycobacterium sp., assembly GCF_050701675.1. Lineage (GTDB taxonomy): Bacteria > Actinomycetota > Actinomycetes > Mycobacteriales > Mycobacteriaceae > Mycobacterium. Next base: position 14,094 of record NZ_JBOGDD010000010.1, read on the forward strand.
CACGGAGTCCAAGACACTCGAATACCGTGCCGCCGCGAATGCGGCGGGGATCGACGTCGCCGACTACGAGAAGCAACTCGCGAACAACGCGATCGGACGGGTGGTCGACGCGACCGAGGTCGCCGACGTCATCACGTTCCTGGCGTCTCCGCGCAGCGTGAGCATCAACGGCGACGCGGTCGCAGCGGGTGGTGGCCTGCTCGGCACGGTGAATTACTGACCAGCAGGTGCGATGGGAAGGACCGTCGGGTCGCCGCGACTCGCGACCCGGCGGTACCAACCGTAGGCGATGACGGCTCCGCATATCGCCCCGGCTCCGCCGATCAGGAAACACATCCGGGGACTGGTCTTGTCGGCCAATATTCCCAACAGCGGCGCGGATAAGGCCGTGCCGCCCATGAGGCACGTCATCGCCACCGCGACGATGCGCCCGCGGCGCTGCTCCTCGACGAGCATCTGCAGCAGCGCGAACGCCGGAGTGGTGCTGGTCTGCGACAGGAATCCCAAGGCAGGCAAGGTGAGTGCGTACCACGGCAGAGTAGGACTGATGGCCGCAGCCAGGCTGGCGACGCCCAGAGCCAACGCAGCGCCACATAGGTAGCGCACGGTGATGCTGGTCTTCCGTGCCGAAAGGACGGCCCCGCACAGCGATCCGAGGGCGAGCAAGCTGCCCAGTATCCCGAACGTGGTGGCGCCGGAATGGAACGTGACGGTCGTCATCAGGATGTTGTTCGCGCGGAACGCCATCCCGAACGTGCCGACCGCGAACAGGAGGACCAACGTGCTGACGATCTCCGGCCTCGGTAGTTTAGCTCGTCGTCGATGTTGGTCGTCGGTCGACGAATTCTCAGCCCGCCGACGGAGGAATTCACCAGTGTTCAAGCGCCATAACGCAAATACGGAGGCGACGAAGCTCAGACTGTTGAGGAGGACCACTCCGCCTGCGGCATCGATACCGGAGCCGAACGCAGAGATCAGCAACCCACCGATCGCCGGGCCCACGAGTTGGGCCGCGTTGAACGAGGCAGAATTGAGGCCGACGGCGTTCGGCAGCAGTGCGTTGGGCACCAGGTCGGCGACGAAGGCGTGCCGCAGCGGCGCGTCGATCGCGGTGGCGCAGCCGAACCAGAGAATGAGGGCGAACAGCATCGCGGTCGGGAGCAACGAGGTCAGGGCCAGCACGCCGATCAGGACGCTCGGGGCGGCCATCGCCGCCTGCGAGACCAGCAGTGTGGTGCGTCGGTTCCACCGGTCGGCGATGACGCCACCCGGGTAGGACAGCACCAGCGCAGGCAGCAACTGTGCCATCGTCGCCAGGCCGACCGCCGAAGCGCTGCCAGTGAGCTGCCACACCAGCCAGTCCTGGGCCACCCGCTGCATCCACGTCCCCAGGTTGGAGATGACCGCACCAACTGCGTAGATGCGGTAATTGCGGACGCTCAGTGCAGCGAATGTCTCAGGGGCTGGTCCGGTTCGATTCCGCCGACTCCGGAGTCTCCGGTGTATCGATGGGCGTGCGGGTCTGTGGTCGAAATCGGCTGGTCCGTCTACATCGACGGCTTCAGCCCCCGACACGAAGTGGCTCGAGTCCTAGGTTTCCGCGTAGCGTGTCGGACTCGTAATCCGTTCGGAGCAGCCCCTTGTCGCGCAGGAGCGGGACGACTTCGCCGGTGAATCGGTCGAAGGAGTTACCGCCATGCAGGGTGAATCCGTCCGAGGCCCGGACCGTGAACCACTCGGCGAACACATCGGCGACCTGCTCGGGCGTGCCGACGACGTCCAGGTGCCCGCTGCCGCGGATTCGCTGCAGGAATTGCCGCAGCGTGACGCCCTCCAACTCGGTGACCAGATCGTGCAGCAACAGGCCTCGGCTGACCCGCCTGAAGTTGGTGGCCAGCGTCTCCCGGCTGGGAATCCGGTCGGCCGAGATGACGTCGTCGAGTTCCAGGCCGTCGAGGTTGAACGACGGTGCTTCCCGTTTGACGAACTTCAACCTCGACGCGTAGTACTCGTCATCGGAGAACACCTCCCGGTACTCGTCGGCCGCCTCCTGCACGGTATCGGCGATGAAGGTGCGGACACCAGGCAACACGCGCAACGCGTCGGGATGGCGCCCGTTCTTCGTGACGAGCCCCTTGATGCTGTCGTAATAGGAGCGGCCGTGCTCAAGATCCGGCGTGGCCACGAACACCGCCTCACCAAATCGTGCGGCGAAGCGGATGCCCTCCTCCGAAGCGCCGGCCTGAAACACGACGGGCAGGTCCTCGACGAGCCGGGAGACGTCGAGCGCCTGCTCGACCGAGTAGTACTCGCCAACGTGGTTCGTGTTGTGGATGCGGGTCGGGTCGACACGGGGCGCATCGCCGTCGGGGAAGGTCAGCGCGTCGACGTCCCAACTGGACCACAGCTTGAGGACGACCTCGATGAATTCGTTTGCCCGGGCGTAGCGTTCGCTGGGTGAACTGAGCGTACTCGCTCGGGAGTCACTCGCGCCGAAGTTCACCTCGCCGTTGAACGACGTGACCGCGTTCCACCCGGCCCGTCCCCCACTGATGTTGTGCAGGGTGGCGATCTGACGGGCGACGTTGTACGGCTCGAAGAACGACGTGGATGCGGTGACCACCAGCCCGATCCGCTCGGTGAGCGACGACAGCGCGGCTGTCAGCGCCAGCGGCTCGGCGAGCAGGCTCGGATCATTGATGATGTTGTCCTTGTCGAAGCCGAGAAAGTCGGCCTTGAAGAACGCGTCCAGCTTCGCGCGCTCGGCCTGCTGGGCGAAGTCGACGTAGCGGGCGAATGCCGAGCGCGACGACGAACCGTGGGCTTCGCGTTTGTCGTTCCAACCGCTCGGCTGACCGAAGAGGACAAGATTCAAATGGTCTCGCCGCGGCGGCAAGGTGCACTCCCATGTTCGGTCGGAGGGTTCGGTCGGAGGTTTGCCGTGCCCGACCCCGCAGCGGGGGGTCGAGGGACTGCAGTGTCACCTCCACACTTGGCCGTGATCCGGCCGCGAACAACCCTCGGCGACTACGGGAATCGTTCACCGCATGCTTAACTACGGCAGCGCGGGCACGTTCGCAATGAGCTCGCGCGCGTATGCGCTCGACGGCCAACGGACGACGTCGCGAGCGGGGCCGTCCTCGACGATCACCCCGTCGTGAAGGACGGCCAATCGGTCGCAGGTACCCGCGATCGACCCGATGTCGTGTGAGACGAAGATGATGGACATTGCGTATCGTTCGCGCAGCTGCTCGAACAGTTCCAACATCAGGATCCGATTCCCGGCGTCGAGGGCACTGACGGGTTCGTCGCAGAGGAGCAGCCGCGGCCGCGTGATCAATGCGCGGGCGATGACGACTCGCTGTCGTTGGCCACCCGACAGGTCGGCTGGTCTGCGATCGAGGAATTCGACGTCGAGCCCGACCTCGGTGAAGACCTGCTCTGCGCGCTCCCGACGTGTCGTACCTGGCGGCAGTGGAGCGCCGAGAGCTATGGGTTCGGTCACTGACCGTTCGATCGTCCAGTCCGGGTCCATACTTGCCAGCGGATCCTGGAAGACGTACTGAATCGCCCCGCTGGACCTGAACTTTCGCAATCGTCCCCGGGACAGTGCACTGACGTCGGTGCCCTCGAAACCGACCGAACCGCGGCGCAGAGGAGCGAACCCGAGGATCGCCCGGCACAACGTGGTCTTGCCCGACCCGGTCTCACCGATCAGCCCGACTATCTCACCGGCCGCGACGGTCAGGTCCACTCGGTCGAGGACGGTGTCTCGACGGTACGCGACTTCGAGGTCGGCAACCCTAAGCAACGGTTGGTGCGTATCGCGACTCACGCGACTCCTCCCGGCCGGTGAAACGTTCGATGCCGTAACGCCGGTGCTCGCTCACCAGCAGACGGGTGTACTCGTGTCTCGGATCCCGCAGAACGGCGGTCGCCTGCCCGGCCTCGACGATGCGGCCGTCGTGCATGACGATGATGGTGTCGCAGATGGCGCCGACCACGGCAAGATCGTGGGAGACGAAGACAACGCTCATACCCGTCGCATCGCGTCGCCCGCGCAACACGTCGAGGACTTGAGCCTGTACCGAGACGTCAAGTGCCGTGGTCACTTCGTCCGCAATGAGCAGCGACGGTTGGCCCGCGAGGGCAATCGCCAGAACGGCCCGCTGGAGCATGCCGCCCGACAGCTCGCGCGGGATCTTGTGGCCGATGCCAGACGCTGGGTCGAGACCCAACTCGGTGAAGAGTTCCTCGGCGCGGACCGCGGCAGCTCTACGGCGCAGCCCGAGCTGAGCCCGCAGCGTCGTCTCGAGTTGCCGACCCACCGGCAGGCTCGGATTGAGATAGGAACCGGGGTCCTGGAAGACTGCCGACACCTCGCGTCCCCGCAGCGGACGCCATTCATCGAAACCGTAGTCGAGGACGTCGTGACCGCCGAGGCGGATATTGCCTGCCGCCACGTGAAGTCGTTGCGGCAGGATGCCGAGGACGGCCCTGCAGGTGACGGACTTTCCGCTGCCGGATTCGCCTACGATACCGATGATTTGGCCGGCATCGACGTCGAATCCGAGGTCGGAGACGACGGGGTCACCGTCGGTGGTCGTCACGGTCAGGCCGGTGACGGACAATCGCGGATCAGCCATGTGATGCTCCTCGGGCTACGGGCGATCGTGGCGGCACGGTCTCCTTCGTCCTCCCCCGCGCCCTCAACAGGTACAGACCGCTCGACACGTGGCCCTTGTGTACCGGCTGACGGGCGATGTCGGCGAGGCCGTTCAAGGCGATGACGGTCGCGGCGATCAATACCGTTGGCACCAGCGGAGAGTAGGGGCGCTGGCCTAGATAGCCCAGGTCGCTGGCGATGGCCCCACCCCAGGTCGGTGCGGGAGGGATGATGCCGATCCCGAGAAAGGTGAGACTCGAGACGATGATCAGGCCGGTCGCGACGGTGTTGGCCGCGGCGATCAGGATGGGCTGGACGATCTTCGGCAGAATGTGCGCCCGCACGACGTACCACGTCGTGGCCCCGTTGAGGGTTGCACTCTGGACGTAGTCCGCCTTCCCCACCGCGAGGCAGGCCGCCCGTGTCACCCGGTAGAACAGCGGCGAGGTGAGGATGCCGACGACGATCATCGCCTGGTGTAGTCCGTTGCCGACGAGTTGGGTGACGGCCACGGCGAACACCAGGAAGGGTACGGCGATGAGGGTGTCGATGGCCCGCAGACTCACCCACTCGACGACTCGGTGCGAGTACACCGAGAACACCGCCGCGGGAACCCCGACCAAGAACGCGACACCGGCAACCTCGAGGGCCGCGAACACGGACAGCTGAGACCCGTAGAGAATCCGGCTCAGAACGTCGCGACCCAGATAGTCGGTGCCAAGGAGGTGCTGAGCCGTTGGCCCCTGCAGGATTTCATCGGTCAGCGCGAGCGGATCCTGCGGAGCAATCGTCGGCCCGAAGATCGCCAGGAGCAACACTGCCGCGCAGATGCCCACACTGAGCCAGCCGAAGAAGCCCAGTGAACGGTGGGCACGGGAGACCGCGGGCCGCCAGGTCACAGGGTTCCCCTGCGGTCCGGCGAGAACCGGTCAAGCAGGATGTTGACCAGCGTATTAAACACCAGCACAACGGCAATGGAGACGATCAGCGCCCCTTGCACGACCGGCAGGTCGCCACCCTGGGCCGCCTTCGCGGTGTAGGCACCGTATCCGGCCATCGAGAAGACCGACTCGGTGATGACCGCACCCCCGAGCAGGGTCGGGAACTTCAGACCAAGGATGCTCAGCCCCGGTCCGATTCCGTTTCGGAACACGTGGTGGGTGATCACCTGACGGCGGGAGAAACCTCGCAGGATGGCCCCGATCACGTAGTTTCCCTCCAGTGCGCCGACGAGCCCGCTGCGTACCTGTCGGGACAGGTCCCCGATCGTGTCGAAGCTCAAGGCGATGGCGGGAAGCGTGATGGTCCACAACCAGCGGCCGGGGTCCTCGCTGAACGGGACGTAGCCGCCTGCCGGGAACCACCCGAAACTGACCGCGAAGACCAGGATGAGCAGCACCCCGATGGCGAACGCCGGCACTGCGGTGCTCACTGACGCGAACCACGTGATCGCCCTGTCCACCAGGCCGCCTTGACGAAGGGCTGCCAGCACGCCGAGTCCTACGCCGAAGACCACGCCGATGAGCAGTGCGAACAAGGCCACCGACAGGCTGATCGGTGCCTTCTGCACTAGCAGTTCGAACACGGACTGCGAGTTGGACCACGACGTCCCGAAGTCACCGCGGAAGAGGCCCCCGAGCCAATCGAGGTACTGGACGATGATCGGGCGGTCCAACCCCCACTCATGGCTGATCTGAGCGACGTCCGCCGGGGTTGCGTCGTCCCCGGCGACGAACGCGGCAGGGGTGACACCACTGATCACCCCCAGCGCGTACGTCACGATGCTGGCGAGCAGGAACACCACGATGGCGATGCTCACCAGGCGAAACACCGGGAGCAGCCAACCGCCCCGTCGTCGCGCCCCGCTCGAAGTGGGGGCGGACGGAGCACTGGGAACAGAGGGAGCGGTGGAAGTCGTCATGAGCCGGCCGACGTCTCCCTTCTCACTTGACCGTCACGTCTTGCCAGCGGATCTGACCCTGCCTCGCGTCCAGCGTCGACACGCCATCGGACTTGATGAAGGTCCAAGGAATGTCGAACAGGTAGTCGTGGGGCGACTGCTCTGCCGCGATCCGTACCGTCTGTTTGAGGACGCCGTCGTAGTCGGGGGCGTCCAGCGGCGTGCCGCGCAGCTTGTCCAAGGCGGCCTCGAAAGCCGGTGTCGCATATGGGGCGCTGAGATTCATCAGCCCCGCCGAGCCGTAGAAGGAGAGCAGCGCCTGCACCGGTGATTCGCGACCCGTCGACGTGTTCAGCGAGAGTGACGGCTCGCGCTTGACCAAGACCAGCTGGTTGCTCTCCGCGGAGCTGATGGCCTTGATGGTCACCTTGAACCCCGCCTTGCCGAGCTGGTCCTGGATCAACTCGGGGACACCGGAGGAGGCATCCTGCGCGTACAGCTGCGCCTCGACCTCACCGGGTGTGTAACCGGCGTCCCGCAGGATCTGCTTCGACTTCTCCGGGTCGTACGGCCACTGCCCGAGGAAGCTGTTGTCGTTCTGCGGGTAGCGAAGCGGGAAGGGCTGATTGGTGACCTGCCCGGTGCCGAGGGTGCTCTTGTCAACGAACTCCTGGCGGTCGAAGGCATAGCGCAGCGCTTCGACGACCCTCGGGTCGTTGAAGGGGGCTTTGTTGTTGTTGACCACCACTCCGTACACCTGACCGGTCTGGGTGTATTCGACCGGAATCTTCTGCGACTCAGCGTTCTTGGCCGCAGCCGGTAGCGCATAGGCCACGTTGTAGACGCCGGTCTGCACCGACGCGACGACGGTCGCCTGATCCGGCTTCTCGTAGATGGTGACCTTGTCGATCTTGATGTTGTCGGCATTCCAGTAATCGGGATTCTTCACCAGGGTCGCGTGGTCGTCGCGCACGAACTCCTTC
>NZ_JBOGDD010000011.1:0-5851 GCF_050701675.1 Mycobacterium sp.
CCGTTCAACGACCTCAAGGTGCGCCAGGCCATCAACTACGCGATCGACCCCGAGGCGCTGAACCGGGTGTTCGGTGGGCGTCTCCATCCGTCGCAGCAGATCCTGCCGCCGGGTATGCCCGGTTACCAGGAGAGCAAGCTCTACCCAGGTCCCGACCTCGTCAAGGCCAAAGCACTCATCGCCGAGGCCAATCCGGCCGACAAGGACATCACCGTGTGGACCGACGACGAGCCCGACCGCAAGCGCATCGGCGAGTACTACCACGACGTGCTGACGCAGCTGGGCTTCAACGCCACCCTCAAGGTGATCTCGGGCGACGTCTACTGGGCCACCATCGGCAACCAGTCGACACCCGACCTCGACACCGGCTTCGCCGACTGGTTCCAGGACTTCCCGCACCCTGACGACTTCTTCCGGCCACTGCTCAACGGGGCCAGCATCCTGCCCACCAACGGCAACAACTACTCGCGGGCCAGCTTCCCCGAACTCGACGCCAAGATGAACGACCTTCGCACCAAGCAGCTCAACGACCCCGGCGTGAAGGAGCAGTACGCTGCGCTCGACAAGGCGTACATGGAGCAGGCGGCGTGGGCACCGTACGGCAACGAGCAGTACACGACCTTCCTGTCGGAGCGCATGGACTTCGACAAGAGCTACCGACATCTGCTGTTCAACCAAGACTTCACGTCGTTTGCGCTGAAGTAATGGCTGCACCCTTCACCGCGGTGGAGGCGCCGGACGAGCCGCCGCTTCCACCGGGAGTCCCCGTGGCCGAGATCCAGGGGCGCAGCCCCTGGTATCTCGCCGGACTCCGCATGCGCCGCAACAAGGTTGCGCTGGCATTCGGGGTGCTGTTCATCGCGATCGTGGTGCTGTGCCTCGCCGCGCCGCTGTGGGCCGATCACGTCGCGCACACCACTCCGGATGCCAACCACATCACCGACACCATCGACGTCGACGGCCGGCAGGTCGACATCGTGGCGCCCGACGGCACGCCGATCGGGCCGGGGCTGCGCGGCCAGTACCTGCTCGGCGCCGATCAGAACGGCCGGGACGTGATGGTGCGCCTGCTCTACGGCGGACGCACGTCGATCTTCATCGGGGTCGTGGCCGCTGCGATCACGACCGTCGTTGCGGTGGTCGTCGGCATGGCGTGCGGCTTCTACCGCGGCTGGATCGACGCGGTTCTGTCGCGGGTCATGGACGTCGTGTGGGCGTTCCCCGTGCTGTTACTCGGCATTGCGCTGGGCACCGCGCTGGCCGTCGGCGGCCTCAGCCTCGGGTTCACCACCATTGCCGGTGACTCGGTGTGGATCCCGATCCTGATCATCGGTCTGGTCTACGTCCCGTACATGGCCAGACCGATCCGCGGCGAGATCCTCGCGCTGCGGGAGAAGGAATTCGTCGAAGCCGCCGTCGCCCAGGGCAAGGGGCCACTGCGCATCATGGTCACCGAGCTGCTGCCGAACGTGGTGTCGACCATCATCGTGTTCTTCACGCTCAACATCGCCAACAACATGCTGTTGGAGTCGGCGCTGAGCTTCCTCGGTGCGGGTGTGCGCCCGCCAAGCGCCTCGTGGGGCACCATGATCGCCGACGGGTATCAGACCATCTACACCGCGCCGCACCTGACCATCGTTCCAGGCCTGATGATCGTGTTGACCGTGTTGTCGCTCAACGTGTTCGGCGACGGCCTGCGCGATGCGCTCGATCCGCGGGCCAAGATCCGGCTGGAGCACTAAGGCCATGGTTCCCTTCATCGCCCGGCGCGTGACCGGGATGATCGCAGTGCTGTTCGCCATCTCGGTGATCGTCTTCCTCATCTTCAACGTGGTACCGAACTCCAATCCGGCCATCCGGATCGCGGGCAAGAACGCCAACCCCGAGCTGATCGCAAGGGTGAGTGCAGATCTCGGTCTCGACCAGCCGCTGCCGGTGCAGTACCTGACGCTGATGAAGAAGATCTTCACCGGGCAGCTGACCTCGTACGCCAGTTCACAGAACGTCACCGATCAGATCTGGCGCGGACTGCCGGCCACACTCTCACTGACGATCGGCGCCGCGGTGCTGTGGATGGTGCTTGCGGTCGTGTTCGGCTACCTGAGCGCCATTCACGCCGGCAAGTTCACCGACCGTGCGCTGACGATCTTGTCGCTGGTCGGCATCTCCATGCCGGTGTTCTGGCTGGCGGCCATCCTGCTGTACTTCTTCACGTTCAAGGTGGAGCTGTTCCCCACCAGCAGCTACATACCACTCACCGAGGATCCTCTGAGGTGGGCGTCGCATCTCATTCTGCCGTGGCTGACGCTTGCCGTGCTCTACGTCGGCTTCTACAGCCGGGTGCTCCGCTCGAACATGCTCGACGTGATGAACGAGGACTACGTTCGCACCGCCCGCGCCAAGGGCCTCCCCGAACGACAGGTCCGCATCCGCCACGTGCTCCGCAACTCCATGATCCCGATCGTCACGCTGTTCGGGCTCGACTTCGGCGCGGTCGTCGGTGGCGGCGCCATCCTGACCGAAACGGTGTTCAACATCAACGGCGTTGGGCTCTACGCAGGTCGAGCCATCGGAAGCCTCGACCTGCCGCCACTGATGGGTGTGACGATGTTCGGAGCGTTCTTCATCGTGTTCTTCAATACGTTCGTCGACATCCTCTACGCGTTCCTCGACCCACGCATCAGGCTCGGAGAGGCGGCGCCAGCATGATTCTGACCGTTGAGGACCTGCGGGTCTCCTTCAACACCGACGGTGGCGTGGTCCGCGCCGTGGACGGCGTCTCGTTCGAACTCGACAAGGGCGAGATCCTGGCGATCGTCGGCGAATCCGGCTCCGGCAAGAGCGTCACCGCGCAGACCGTGCTCGGCCTGACGCGGGCACCGAACGCGAGCATCACCGGCGCGGTCCGGTTCGACGGCCGTGACCTCACCGAACTCGACGACCGGGAATTGCGGGAAGTGCGCGGCGAACGGATCGCGATGATCTTCCAGGATCCGATGACGTCGCTCAATCCGGTGTACCGCGTCGGCGATCAGATCATCGAGATGATCCGCGCACATCGCGACGTCTCCAAGCGCGAAGCCAGGCAGCGTGCCGTGGAGCTGCTCAGCTCGGTCGGTATCCCCAATCCCGAACGCCGCGTTCACGATTACCCGCACGAGTTCTCCGGCGGCATGCGCCAGAGGGTGATGATCGCGATGGCACTGGCGCTGGATCCGGACGTGCTGATCGCCGACGAACCGACCACGGCGCTCGACGTCACCGTGCAGGCCCAGATCCTGCGCCTGCTGGAGAAGCTCAACACCGAACGAGGTCTGGCCGTCGTGCTGATCACCCACGACCTTGGTGTCGTAGCCGAGATCGCCGACCGCGTCGCGGTCATGTACGCGGGGCAGATCGTCGAGGACGCGACGCTCGAGAAGGCGTTCTACGACCCGCAGCACCCGTATACGTGGGGCCTACTCGGCTCGATTGCCCGGCTCGACGAGGACCGCCCAACCCGGCTGGCGCAGATCGCCGGGCAGCCGCCGTCACTCCTGTCCCCGCCCACCGGCTGCCGATTCGCCGCCCGCTGCCCGCACGAGTTCGACAAGTGCTCCGAGCCGCCGCCGCTAAACGGGGACAGGTGCTGGCTCACGCCCGAGGAGAAGCGGCGCCTGCGCGACGTCGACGGCCGGATCGGGCTGAGGAAGGCGCCCACCGGCGGTCCGATGAGTCAGGTGGACGCGCCGTGAGTGAGCCCCTGCTCGAGGTCACCAACCTCGTCAAGCACTTCCCCATCAAGTCGGGAGTCGTGGTCGACCGCGTGGTCGCCCACGTGAAGGCGGTCGACGGCGTGAGCCTGACGATCAACGAGGGCGAAACCCTGGGGCTGGTTGGCGAATCCGGCTGCGGGAAGTCGACGCTGAGCCGGACCATCATGCAGCTGATCACGCCGACGTCGGGTTCGGTCCGGTTTCAGGGCGAGGAACTCGTCGGCCGGTCACGGCGGGCCATGCGGCCGGTTCGAAGCCAGATGCAGATGATCTTCCAGGACCCGTACGCCTCGCTGAATCCCCGCAAGCGCGTCGGTCAGATCATCGGCGAGCCCATGGAGCTGCACGGGATCGCTTCGGGTCGCGACGTGAAACCACGGGTTCGTGACCTGCTCGACCGCGTCGGCCTGCAGGCTGAGCACGCCGAGCGGTATCCACACGAGTTCTCCGGGGGACAGCGCCAGCGCATCGGCATCGCCCGGGCGCTCGCGCTGAAACCCAAGCTCATCATCGCGGACGAACCCGTCTCGGCGCTCGACGTCTCGGTGCAGGCACAGATCATCAACCTGCTCGAGGACCTTCAGGCCGAGTTCGGACTGGCGTACCTCTTCGTCGCGCACGACCTGGGCGTGGTCCGGCACGTGTCAGACCGCGTCGCGGTCATGTATCTCGGCAGGATCGTCGAAAGTGCATCTGCTGCAACTCTTTACGATCATCCGGTGCATCCCTACTCCAATGCGTTGCTCTCAGCCGTGCCGATCCCGGATCCCAAGCTCAACGCCGAACGCGAACGGCTGGTGCTCGAGGGCGACGTCCCGAGCCCCATCGACCCTCCTTCCGGTTGCCACTTCCATACCCGCTGCCCGTGGTCGACCCAGGTGTGCGACGTCGACGATCCCGTGCTCGAGGAGATCGAGACAGATCACGTCGCCGCCTGCCACCACCCACGAAACCTGGTGGGGCAGAACTGATCATTTCGACGGTGCGGCCGCCGACGGCGACGCCGCAGCGGCCGAGGAGGACGCCGCAGCCGCGGCGGCCCTACCCTCGGGGCTCTCTGCGGAGAATCCCGGCGTCTTCGCCGACGCTTCGCCCGAGTCACAGTTCAGCGACACCAGTACCTGGTTGGTCGCCGATCCCGAGCTGTCCTCAGGGGGCGGCACCGTCCTCGACACCTGGTTGACCACCATGCAGTCATCCTTGGCATTGTGGTCTCCGAAGGTGGTCGAGACGACCGCCGTCATACCCGCTCCGCTGATGGCGGCGGTGGCGTCACTGTACTTCTGACCTACCACGTTCGGTGCCGAATTCGCCTGGGCTACACCAGTTCCCAATAGAAGCGCGGTCGACGCAGCGGCTAGGGCGAGCACCGCACCCGCGCTGAGCGCACGCACGTCACGCACCCGCCTTGATCGCCGGCGAAGCGCTCGGCGACTGCTCCACCGAATTCGGCGTCGTGAAGGTCGCCGTTGCGCCCATGGTCATGGCCTTGTCCGTGGGCTGCACGTAGACGGTATTGGTCGGAGCATCGCCCGAGTTGGCTAGGTTGGTCCCCGTGGTGCCGGCCCCGTGGCCGTAGCCGAGGCTCAATGCACCCAAGGTGACGAACGCGGCTGTTCCGGCCAGCCCCAGTGCCTTCACGCGGCGACGATTCGCCTGCGATCCCTTATTTGTCATTCCTGGATGCTGATCCGGACAACCGCGGATGCGCTGGAGCGTGGCTGTGACGTTCCTTGCGACACCATTGCTGACACAAGCGCTTTCACAGCGATTCGCACAGCGTCAGTACGGGAACTGAGACTGCTGTGGGTATTGCGGCTGTTGTGGATATTGCGGCTGCTGGTACTGCGGCTGCTGGTAGTACGGGGGCTCATACGGCGTCGGCGTCGGGGTCGCCGGCACCTGAATCGGGATCGGGACCGGCACGAACGGCACGGTGATGTAACTGGTCGTCATGGTCGGCGTTTCCGACGTCGTGGTGGTGGTGGTCGGTGGTTCCGTGGTCGTCGGTGGCGTCGTAGTGGTCGTCGTCGTGGTCGTGGTGGTGGTGGTCGGTTGGGTCGTGGTGACCGTCGTCGGCGCAGGCCGCTCCACGG
>NZ_JBOGDD010000012.1:0-2033 GCF_050701675.1 Mycobacterium sp.
CCTCGGGGTCGGTCGTGTCGTCGCTGCGCTTGCGCCTGCCGAATGCCATCACAAACTCTCGTGTCCGCCGGAGGAACCGTGGCCACCGTCGCCACGGGAAGTGTCAGCCAGCCCGGCCTCGTCGAACGACGTGACCTCGACCAACTCGGGTAGCTCGACCCGCTGAACCAGGAGCTGCGCAATCCGGTCACCGCGTCGGATGTTGATCGCCAGGTCGGGATCGAGATTGATCAGCGTGACCTTGATCTCGCCCCGATAGCCCGCATCGACGGTGCCGGGGCTGTTGACGATGGAGAGGCCGACGCGCGTGGCCAAACCCGATCGAGGATGCACCAGCCCGACCATGCCGTGGGGAATGGCCACCGCGATTCCAGTGGGAACCAGCGCGCGACGCCCGGGAGCGAGATCTACGTCGACCGCGCTGTAGAGGTCCACGCCGGCATCGCCGTCGTGCGCCCGCGCGGGCAGGGGCAGCTCGGGGTCCAACCGGACGACCGCCAGAGAGGTGGACACGAGCAGGAAGATTACTCTTGGCCGCGTGTCCGACACGCGCGCAGCCACACAAACGGTGCGCTACCGAGAGCGACTGCTGGTGCCATGGTGGTGGTGGCCCCCAGGCTTCGCGTTGGCTGCCCTGATCGCACTCGAGGTCAACCAGGGAGTCCAGTCGCTGCCGAACTGGCTGCCGTACGCCCTCCTGCTGCCCGTGGCGGCGGCCGTGCTCATCTGGCTGGGTCGTGTCGACGTGCGGGTGGTCAGCACTTCGACGGCGGACGGCGCCGACACCGAACTGTGGGTCGGGGCCGCGCATCTGCCCGCCAGCGTCATCTCCAGGACGGCCGAAGTCCCCAGGTCGGCGAAGTCGGCCGCACTGGGTCGCCAACTGGACCCCGCGGCATATGTCGTACACCGGGCCTGGGTTGCGGGCATGGTCCTCGTCGTCCTCGACGATCCGGAGGATCCGACGCCGTACTGGCTGGTGAGCTGCCGCCGTCCCGATCGCGTGCTGGCCGCGTTGCGCAGCTGACGCCCATCAGCCGGTCTTGCTCAGGCCGCGCAGTCCGTGCAGATCATGACCCCACCCTTTTCGCTGGCCAGCCTGCTGCGGTGATGCACCAGGAAGCAGCTGGAGCAGGTGAACTCGTCGGCCTGCTTGGGCACCACCCTGACCGACAACTCCTCGCCAGACAGGTCGGCCCCTGGAAGCTCGAAGGACTCTGCGGACTCGGACTCGTCTACGTCGACGACCGCTGATTGAGCTTCGTTGCGCCGTGCCTTCAGTTCCTCGAGCGAATCTTCGGAAACGTCGTCGGTCTCGGTGCGCCGTGGGGCGTCGTAGTCGGTAGCCATCCTCATCCCCCTCCTTACTGGATCCGTCATGTAGCGACAGAGCTTTGTACCAGCGCAGAACGCATCCGCCAAATAATTCGTGCCCCGTTCGGCGCCGGATTGGATGTGATTTATATCACACTGGAAAGTTCCAGGTAGGGACCCACAGCGGGGCCTGCCCTTACAGTGCAGAGGTGGTAGCGCAGATCACGTCCGGCACGGCGTTCGACAAACACGGCCGACCGTTCCGCCGACGCAACATCCTCCCGGCCATCATCACGGTCGTGGCACTTGCCGTCGTCACCCTGGTGGTCTGGGTGTTCGCGTTCAACCAGACCACCGACGTGCAACAGGCCGCCGTATGCAATCCACCCCCGCCTGCGGCCGATGCCACGCAGACCGCGCTGGGACAGCAGGTGGCGCCGGCGACCATGACCGACGTCACCCCGGCCAAGCTCGCCGACACCAAGATCCGCGTGCTCAACGCCAGCGGCCAGGGAGGCCAGGCCGCCGAGGTGGCCGGCGCGCTGCGAGACCTCGGGTACGCCCCTCCCACCGCAGGCAACGACACCGTCTACGAGAACACCAGGTTGGCGTGCCAGGGCCAGATCCGCTTCGGGGCGGCGGGGACGGCCGCTGCCGCCGCCCGATGGCTCGTCGCACCGTGCACCGAGCTGTACCCAGACCAACGCGGCGACGACACC
>NZ_JBOGDD010000013.1:0-3039 GCF_050701675.1 Mycobacterium sp.
GAGATCGACTGTGTGCCAGTCGTGTTCGGAGCCGGAGCAACGGTCACAGACCTCTTGGTCGAACTCGAGCGGTTGCGCGCACGCCGTACAGAAGGGCAGCACGAGCTCGTTGCGTTTCGCCGCCTCGTACAGCGGCGCGAGCGGGTCGCCCTCGACCGTGGGTGCCAGCGCAGGGTCCAGCAGCCAGTCCTCGAGTGCTTGCCTGTCCATGGTGGTCACGCGACGCGCTCCAGCACCAGCGCCGCGTGGTGATCGAGTCGGCCGCCGATCCCGCCGACGAGTGCGACCGTCGCATCGGGCACCTGACGTTGTCCACCCGTGCCGCGCAACTGGATCACCGCTTCGGCGAGAGGCGTCATGCCCTGCAGATAGAACCCGGAGAGCTGGCCTCCACCGGTGTTGGTCGGCAGCGTGCCGCCCGGCCCGGTATGCCCATCGCGCACGAAGTCGCCTGCGGGAACGTCACCGGCTAGTCCGTATTCTGCGAGCAGCACGAGGGTGACGATCGAGAACGGGTCGTACAGCTCGGCGACGTGAAGGTCGGACCGGCTCATACCCGCCTGACCGAGCGCGTCGTCCACCGCGCGGCCACCGCCGCCGAACCACGACTCGGCGCCCGCGCGCCGGCGCCGAACCGGATGCTCCCGTCCCGTGCCGCGCACGCGGAGTCGCGTCGTGCCGACGGACGACCGCCCGGTGAGGATCACGGCCACCGCCCCGTTCACCGGTCGAGCGCAGTCGAGCAGTCGCAGCGGTTCGGCGATCATCGGGCTGGCGCCGTAGCCGGCCTCGTCGAGTGGTTCGCGATTGACCGCATCGGGATTGCCGCCGGCCCAGGCCCGCGCGGTCGTGGCCACCGAGCGCAAGGCATCAGCCGTGGTCCCGGTGACGTGCAGCCATCTCTGAGCCAGGAGCGCATAGGTCGGTACCGACCCGAGAAGGCCAGAGGCGCGCTCCAATCCGCGCACGCCGACGTTGCCACCGCTCTGCGCGTAGGTGGAGCCCGCACCCCGGCCGGCCACCAGGGGCGTGTCCGCGAACACGCACAGCACGGTGGACGCCTCACCGGTGGCGATCGCGTGCCGCGCGCGCTGGATCATCGCAATGGTCGTGGCGCCCTTGATCTCCACGTGCTCGAGAAGCCGTAGATCCGAGAAGCCCCCTGCCGCTGCGAAGCCGACGCCCAGCCTGTCCGGTCGCACGCCCTGCGAGGAGCCGACCAGGAGGCCGTCGACCTCGTCACGTCCGAGTCCGGCGTCGGCCAGCGCGGCGCTGCTTGCCGCGGCGGCGAGTTGGAGCGGTGTCGCGCCCGGTCGCAGCGACATGGCGGTCATGCCCAGACCGACGAGGTCGACGTCGGGAGCGCTCACTGGTGATCCTCCCGTCGACGTTCACCCCGGTAGTTGCCCACGCGAAGCCAGTCCTCGCGGTCCTCGGGGGTGGCCAGGGTGAAACTCGCCAACTCGAGCGGACACAGGAAGACCTGCTCGCCGCCCTCGAGATCCTCGACGAGCAGGCGGGGCCCGTTGCCGTTGACGTCCAACGACACCCGCACGGCGGCGAACTCATTCACCAGCTCCGCGAGCGCGCGGCGTCCGGCCGGAGTGTTCACCCGTTCAGTATTACCGCATACTAGTGTCAGAATCAATGGACGGATGCGGAACCGCCACGGCGGGATCAGACGGCGTTCGGCATTGATTGAGACTTATCTACATGCGAACATGCCCTTTATGCGACCATGGATCGACGCGTAGAACATCGATGACGTAAGTTGACAGTGATGTCAGAAGCAAGGATCGAGAGGCTCCAGATGACGGAAACGCAGGCATCGCATACCGAAGCGCTCGGTGCCACCCAGTTGGATACGGACAACTACCGGAGCATCTGGCTGTACCTCAAGGAGCTCGCGTTCCGGCAGGGGTTCGTCGACATCACGGTCAGCGGCGCGACCGTCCGTACGCGATACGCCGAGGCCGGGAGCCCCGACAAGCCGCACGTCATCCTGCTGCACGGCACGGGTGGGCACTGGGAGACGTTTGCGCCCAACCTCGCGACGCTCTCCGAGCACTTTCACTGTGTCGCCATCGACATGGTGGGCAACGGATTCTCCGACAAGCCGGACTACGACTACGAGATCGCGGTGTACGTGGAACACCTGCTGGGGGTGATGGACCACTTCGGGATGACGTCGGCCAACTTCGTCGCCATGTCGCTTGGCGCGTTCGTCGCGTCCGCGATGTCCGTCGGTCATCCCGATCGCGTGGAAAAGGTGATCCTGATGTCGCCGGCTGGACGGGAATCGTCGGCGTCGAACATGGCGCGCATCCGGGCCGAACGCACCAAGGCGGTCAACGAGCCGACGTGGGAGTCGTTGCACGCCGTGTTCGCCCATCTGATCGCCGACGAGGCCAATCGGCTGCCCGACCTGATCGGACTGCGCCAAGCCATCTACCGGCGCGAGGACACCCGAAACACCATCGACCGGTTGCTCATCCTGCAGGACGAGAAAGTGCGCCACCGCAATCTGATTCCCGACGACGACTGGCGCGGGATCACGGCACCGGTGATGATCGTCGCCTCGGGCAAAGACCATGGCGTATACCAGGACACCGCACGCACCATCGCGGATCTGATCCCGAACTCCGAGATCTTCGAGATGGCGTCGGTACGTCACTGGCCGCACTTCGAGGATCCCGAGTCGTTCAACGGCGCCGCGGTCGAGTTCCTGTCGCGATGAGCCGCTCCGATTCCGCGAGACTGCCTTCACCGATGGGAAGTGCGAGTAGCGGTGTACGTGGTTGCAGTCTCGCGGCGGACGCAGGGGTCGAAGGATGAGCCGCCCCAGTCCCAATGACCTTGAGGACATCGCGCGCGATCTGTATGCCGCTGAGCTGAGCCGCACGCCGATCCGGCAGTTGTCACTCGACTACCCCGACATGACCATCGAGGACGCCTACGCGGTCCAACGCATCCTCGTGGAGCTGAAGGTCGCTGACGGCCGAAAGGTCAAGGGCCGCAAGATCGGACTGACCTCGAAGG
>NZ_JBOGDD010000014.1:0-2076 GCF_050701675.1 Mycobacterium sp.
GGCACCATCGGCATGTAGATGACGACGCGGTCGCCCTTCTCGACGCCGAGCTCCCGGAGCGCGCCTGCGAACCGCGCTGTCTCGTCGAGCAGTTCGCGGTAGGTGTAGGTGCGTTTGGTGCCGGTGACCGGGGAGTCGTAGATGAGCGCCGCCTGTTCGCCGCGGCCGTCGGCAACGTGACGGTCCAGCGCGTTGGCGCACGTGTTGAGCTCGGCATCGGGGAACCAGCGGAAGAACGGGGGCGTGGAGTCGTCGAGGATGCGGCGGGGCGGACGGGTCCACGTCACGGCCCGCGCGGCGTCGGCCCAGAAGGTGCAGGCATCCTCGATGCTCGCGTCGAACAGTTCTCGGTAGCCGGCCATACCGGGAGAATACTGGGTATCGGCCTCTCATAACCTGGACATATGACTAGTCTCGTGCCGCCCATCGAAGGTGTCCGCAGGTCGTTCGTCGAGGCCCGCGGCGTCCGATTCCACGTCACCGAGGCAGGCCCGGAGGACGGCCGACCCGTGCTCGCGCTGCACGGATGGCCACAGCACCACTGGGTGTACCGCGATCTGCTCGCCGACCCGCCGCCCGGGCTACGCATCATCGCCCCCGACCTGCCGGGCTACGGCTGGTCCGGGCCGGCGCCGCACAAGTGGGCGAAGGATGACGTCGCCGCCGACGTTCTCGCGTTGATGGACGCGCTTGGCCTGGACCGCGTGCTGCTCGTCGGGCACGACTGGGGCGGCTTCGTCGGATACCGGATGGTGCTGTCGGCGCCGGAGCGTTTCGACGGATATCTGGTGATGAACATGGCGCATCCGTGGCAGACACCCAAGACGATCCTGCCGCACTTCTGGCGGTTCCTGGCCTACCAGCCATTCGTGGCGAGCGTCGGCGTGCCGCTGCAACGGCGCACCAAGTACCTGGAACGCGTCATCTTCGCCTTCGGACCCAAGGCGCATCGGGTGACGCCCGAGGCGGCTCGCATCTATGCCGACCGATTCCGTGATCCCGTCGTGGCGCGCGCGGCCACCGACACCTACCGCACGTTCCTGCTTCGCGAGTTGCCGTCCGGGGCAAGGGAACCCGAGATCCGACGGGCGACGGTACCCATCCGCGCCCTGTTCGGGATGGCGGACTTCGCGGTACACTACTCGCTGGCCGCACCCGAGACGGCCAACGCCGACGACTACACGTTCGAGCCGGTCGACTCCGGGCACTTCGTCATCGACGAGCGTCCGGATCTGGTGCGCGCGAAGCTGATCGCGCTCGCGGAGGAGACTGCGAAGGGAACGCCGTAACACGGGAGGGTCAATGGACATCGCGATCCTGGAAGAGCACCGCCGCCACGCCGTTACGGCGTCGGGGCCGATCAGTTACCTCGACGTCGGGCAGGGCTCCAGCGTCGCCGTCCTCGTTCACGGGATATTGACCAACAGCCTGTTGTGGCGCCATATCATCTCCGCACTGGCATCCGATGGTCGACGGGTGATCGCGGTGGATCTGCCTGGCCATGGCCGTACCCCGCCCGCGCCGGAGTCCGACGACGTGTCGCTGACCGGCCTGGCCCGCCGCGTCGGCGAACTCTGCGATCACCTCGGTTTGAGCCGCTTCGACCTCGTCGCCAACGACACCGGGGGTGCCGTCGCGCAGATCGTGGCGGCGCAGTTGAGCGACAGGCTCGCCACGCTGACGCTGACGAATTGCGACACCGAGGGGAACACTCCGCCGACCTTGTTCAAACCCGTTGCCGCGCTGGCCCGCACGGATCTCCTCGCCACGGTGGGACCACACATTGCTGCCCGGCGTCCGCTGGTGCGCGCCTTGCTCCTGGCGGGATACCCGAACGTTCGCCGAATTCCGCCCGAGGTGGTCGATGCGTACGGAAGTCCCGTGCTCGGCACCCCCGGATCGGCTCGCGCCTTCGCCCGACTGATTGCCGCGCTGTCCTCTGAGGACCTCGCCGCGGTGCGCCCGCAGCTGGCGAACCTGAGGGTGCCGACGTTGGTGGTCTGGGGTACCGGCGACGTCTTCTTCCCGACGAAGTGGGGGCGGCGTCTCGCCGAGCTGATTCCCGGCACCACCGAC
>NZ_JBOGDD010000015.1:0-5539 GCF_050701675.1 Mycobacterium sp.
GTCGAAGACGGCAGTGGCGAGGTCTTCACCTACGATCGCAGCGACTTCGAGACCCAGCTCGGCGCGGTGCTGACGACGCTGTACAAGTACTCAACCGACCACAAGTTTCAGGCGCGCGGCCTGGTCAATCGCAAGGCGGTCGACGAGGTGTTGACCGGCAGCGGCAGCGATGTGGGCACCACCGACGACCGCCAATTTCCGACCAGCAGCATCTACACCGCCGATCAGCTGGGCATGGGGCAGATCGAGGGCAGCGACCACTTTTCGCTGCTCGACGTCGACTGGCGCGCGTCGTGGGCGCCGTCGATGCAGGATCAACCCGATGCCAAGTACTTCGTCTACACCCAGATGCCGCTCAGCCCGCCGCCGGTCCTCGCCGCCTCGAGCAGCCAATCGCCGCAGCGCACCTACACCACCCTGAACGAGTTCCTGCAGGACTACTACATCGACACGACCAAACCGTTCGACACGGCACTGCCGTTCACCGATGTCTGGGACGGGTTGCCGGCCAAGGCGAAAGCCGGCGTGAACTACACGATCCGCGACCGCGACTTCGAGTTTCGCTCGTTCCGCATCAACGGCGACAACGCCGGCGGTCAGCTCGACCTCGCGCGCCCCCCCAACAGCCTGCTGATTCCCCGCAATTTCTCGGTCAACGGACCGTTCGAGTTCAATCAGCTGTCGACCGAGCCGTTCACGGCAGGGCAGGACATCGCCGCCGCCTACGGCATGGTCGATCTCCCGCTGGTCCGCGACCGGCTGCGCTTCGTCGGCGGCGCCCGGGTGGAGTACTCGTACATCACCACCACGTCGCGCGATCGTCTGGCTGGCTTCGTCACCACGAACCTGAACGATCTCGACCCGTTGCCCGGCGTCACCTTGATCTACACGCCGCGCGATGACATGAGCGTCCGCGCGGCCTACAGCCAAACCGTCTCGAGGCCGGAATTTCGCGAGCTCACGCCGACCCAGTTTCCCGTGCTCCCCGGCGAGCGCACCCTGCAGGGCAACCAGTTCCTGATCTCGTCCAACATCACCAACTACGATCTGCGCTGGGATTGGTTCTTCAGCCCGCTCGAGCTGGCCTCCGCCAGCGTCTTCTACAAGGAATTTCGCAATCCGATCGAGTTGGTCACCGCGGTCGAGACGGGACAATTGATCGACACCTGGGTGAACTACAACTTCGCCTCGCTGTGGGGGATTGAGCTGGAGCTGCGGAAGGATTTTGCCTTCCTCACACCCTACGCGGGCCAGGTGTCGTGGATGAAGGGCTTCGCCGGGCACCTCGCCGATTTGCAGATGTTGCTGAACGTCAGCTACATTCAATCGGAGACGTCCGAGGGATTCATAAAGCCCGAAGCATTCACCATCGCTCCGGCCCCCGGCAGCAAGCCGATGCAAGGCCAGCCACCGTATCTGATCAATCTCTCTCTCCAATACGCCAACGATCGATGGGGCTTGTACCGCTTGCTGTACAGCACCGTGGGAACCACGATCGACTCCAAGGGCGTCGACGTCTCGCCCGGATCACCCAGTGGCGTGCTACCCGACATCGAGGAACAACAGCGCAATCAGCTGGACTTCGTGTGGATCGGTAACTTCGAGCTATATGACATCCCGATAAGCGCAAACTTTGCGGTCGAAAACATACTGAACGACGTCTATCTCGAAACGCAGGGTCCGCAAGTCACCAATCGATACTACGAGGGCGCGACCTTCAACGTCGGTCTGTCCTACAGCTACTGACGTGTCCGCGTGCCATTTCTAAGGAGGTTTCCCGTATGACAGCACTACGTCTCACTCCAGCCGGGACTTCGCGCCTGGCGGGTGGAGTTTTCACTGGGGGACTCATCGCACTGCTCGCTGCCGCCGCGTTGCCGACGCTCGCGTCGGCCCAGTGCACCGGCGACTGCAACGGCAACGGGGTCGTCGCCATCAACGAGCTGATCAGCGGCGTGAACATTGCGCTCGGCAACGCCGCCGTCAGCACCTGCACGGCGATGGACGCGAACGGCAACGGGGCCGTCACCATCAACGAGTTGATCGCCGCGGTGGGCAGTGCGCTCAACGGCTGCGGGACCACGTCGACACCGACGTCCACGTCCACGTCCACGCCCACGCCGACGACGTCGGCGATCGGCAACACGCCGACCGCGACCCGCACCATCGGCGGCGTCTGCGGCAACGGCGTCACCGACAACAACGCCGGAGAGACCTGCGACGACGGCAACACCGTCGACAACGATGGCTGCCCCTCCAACTGCCACGTCGCCACCTGCGCCGCGTCCGAGCAGCGCCTGCGGGTCAACGTGAACTTCGACACGCTCCAGCCCGACGTCTTTCTGCAGGGCTTGACGATCTACCTGCGCTATCCGGACGGGACCATCGACGTCCCCGGGCGCGACGACTCGCCGCCCGTCCTCGAACGGGTGACGTCCGATCTCTTCGCCGTGACGCCGCGCGACTTCAACTACGCACTGCGCGTCCTGCTGCTCGACCCGCTGCTCATCGGCTATGACCAGGGGACGGCGATGACGGTCGTCTTCGACGTCTGTCAGGGGGCCTCCGCACCCCCCGTCAGTGCCATCGCCTGCACGATCGAGAGCGCGACGGACATCGACTTCGGGGATGTGCCGCCCAACCAGGTCAGCTGTACTCTGGCCACCGCCCCATAACGCCCTGGCCGCTTCGCATGGCTGCGCAGCGCTGCTCGCCGAGCGCCGCTCCGCGCCCCGTGCCAGCGCGAATAAACGGACACTATGCCCAATCTGATGCTCGATCACCTGACGCGCCGACGCGCACGAATTCGCGCCGCGCGAGCGGCGCGCGTCGCCCCTCCCCTGCTGGCCTTGCTGCTGATGGCGTCGGCGTGCGGTCCGAGCAGCAGCAACCAGGATTTCACCCAGTGCGGCAACGGCCGCGTCGACTCGGGCGAAGCGTGCGACGACGGCAACCTCGACGATCACGACAGTTGCACGGCGGTGTGTCGTCCCGCCCGATGCGGCGACAGCACGGCCGAGGCGGGGGTCGAGCAGTGCGACGGCCTCGATCTCGACACCGCCAGCTGCGGGACGCTGGGGCTCGCCGGGCTCGGCCTCGCGTGCACAGCAGCATGTGAGTTTGACACCTCGCAATGCGGCGCCGCCTTCACCCCGACCCCGACGGCGGCACCGACGCGCTTCGTCACGCCGACCTTCACACCGGAACCGATCCCCTGCGGCGATGGCCTGCTCCAGGCCGGGCAGACGTGTGAGGAGTGTCCAGCGGACTGCACTCCGGCTGCCTGCGAGCCGACCACCGAGCAGGTCCGATTCGTCGTCACGTTGGAGGCGGCGACGGGAGCGATCGAGCGCGCCGCGCTGTTCGTCGGCTATCGCAGCAGCGTCATCTCGATTCCCGGCACCGGCAGCGAGGCGACGGTCCGCCGTCGCGTCCGTCCGCTGCCACCACTGCCGACCGAGTTCTCGGTCAGTGATCTGGACTACGGATTGCGCCTGACCGCGCGACAGACAAGCGGGCTGTCGATGGATTTCGTCACGGCGGACTTCGACACCTGCGCGGGCGCCGGAGAGTCCAGCGTCGACGATCTCAGTTGCAGCGTCGAGAGCTGCGAGGTGGCGGGCCAGGCGGTCTCTGACTGTACCTGTGCGATCGAGGCGGGAGCACAGTGATTCCCTCGCCGCCTGACCAGCATCCGGCCCGTGGCACGGCGCGCCACCTCGCGGTGGCCGTCCTGCTCGGCGCCGCGCTCGCCGCCGCGGCGGTGGGCGCGGTCGCGCCGACGCCGAACACCAGCTGCGGCAACGGCCTGATCGAGGCCGGTGAGAAATGCGACAGCTGCCCGGCGGACTGTGTCGCGTCGACCTGCGCCGCGGGCGAGAAGCGCCGCTTCGTCGTCGCCTACACTCCCGCGCCGGGGTTTGCCACCGCCAGCACCGTCACCCTGCGCATCGGTTTTCGCTCGACATTGCTCAGCCTGCCCGGAACGGGCAGCGACCCGGCGGTGCGCGCACGGGTGCGCGCGACCGGGCCGGACGCCACCGTCGCCGTCAACGGTCTCGGCGCCGCGGTCAGAGTCCTGTTGTCGCGGAAAGCCGGGCTACCGCCGGGCCGGGTCATCGAGTTGGAGTTGGACCGCTGCGCCGGGGCCAAGGCGCCGGAGGCGGGGGATCTCAGCTGCGTGGTGGAAACCTGCGCCTTCGGCGGATCACCGCTGGAGGGCTGTAAGTGCACCGTGGAGAGTCGCTGATCGGGGGCGCGACGGCGGCAGCAGACAAAGGAGGAGCAATGGGGAATCTGGCAAAACTCGCGATGGTCAGCGTCGGTCTCGTCGTCGCCGGCGCCGTCGCCGCGCAACCGGCCGGTGCCGCGTGTACCGGTGATTGCAACGGGAACGGCGTCGTCACGATCAACGAGCTCATCAGCGGCGTGAACATCGCGCTCGGCAATGCCGCGGTCAGCACCTGTGAGGCTGCCGACCCAAACGGCAACGGTGTGGTGACGATCAACGAACTGATCGGCGCGGTGAACAGCGCGCTCAACGGCTGCCCTGCCACGCCAACGGTCGCGCCCGAGACCCCGACCGCGTCGGTCACCGTCACCGAAGCGCCGACCGAGACGCCGCCGGCGAGCACCGCGACTGCAACGGCTACCGCCGTCGCCACAGCGACCGCGACCGCCAGCCGCACCGCGACCGCGGTCGATAGTGCAACCCCGACGCCGACGGCCGCGGATACGCCGACCGCCAGTCCGTCCACGGTTCCCACTTCTTCGCCCACCGCCGAGGCGACCCAGGCGGCGACGGCCACGGAGATCGACACCGCCACGCCCGGGACCCCCGACGCCACGTCGACCGCCTCGGCGACCGACACGCCGTCGTCGCTTCCGACCGAGACCGCCACACCGGCCAGTACCGATACGGTGGCAGCGACCGACACGCCGACGCCAACCCAGACCACCGCCGTGACGCCCACCTTCACGGTCACGCCCATGCCACAGAACACGTGCGGGAACGGCTTCCTGGAAGTTGGCGAAGCCTGCAGCCTCTGCCCCGGCGCGACAGCGGCCACGCCGTGTTGCGACGTCGGCGAGGCGTGCAATGCCTGCGCGGCGGACTGTCAGGTACAGGCCTGTACGCCGGGCGCACCGACGGTGGCCTTCGCCGTCGACCTGGTGGCCCCGCTCGGCTTCGCACCGACCACCACCACGGTGCTGGTCGGATACGACAGCGCCGCGATGAGCATCCCGGGGAGCGGCAGCGTGGCCTCGGTGCGCCAGCGGGTGGTCGCGCCGCCACCCCTCCCGCAGTCGTTCGCGCCCAACGACCTCGACTACGCGGTGCGCGTGCTCGTCTCGCGCAACATCCCGGTTGGACAGATCGCCACGATCGCGTTCGATCAGTGCTCCGGGCAGCCGGCGCCCACCCTCGTCCAGCTGGCTTGTGCGGTGGAGACCTGTTCACAGGGCGGCTCGCCCGTACCAGGGTGCACCTGCACCATCCGCGTGCCCTGAACGTTCCCGTGTTCCGAGCGTGTCGCAG
>NZ_JBOGDD010000016.1:0-3641 GCF_050701675.1 Mycobacterium sp.
CTGCACGTCGGCCAGCAAAGAAATTTTGGCGGCTCCATGGGTATCATTTGGCGGAAAACGTCGACACCCCCGGGAGGTTCATGAAACTGGGGCAGGTATTCGATCGACGGCACAACGCTCTGACCACGTGGAGACTCGTCCTCGCGATAGGAGTGGTCTTCTGGCACTCCTGGCCCCTCACCGGCCGCGAGATCAGCTATGCGCCAGCGGTACGGCTGCTCAGCGACATGTTTGCCGACGGATTCTTCGTCATTTCCGGGTTCCTCATCACTGCAGCTTGGATGCGCCGCCCATATCTGAAGGAGTATTGGGCGTCCCGCGTTCTGCGGATCTTCCCTGGCCTATGGGTGTGCCTGCTGGTGATTGCCTTCGTCATCGCTCCGGTCGCGGCCAAGATCCAGGGCACCTCAGTCACGTTGTCATCAGAGATCGGGTATGCGGTCAACAACGCCCTGCTCAACGTGGCCTACATGGGCATCGACGGCACGCCAACGAATGTGCCGTATCCGGGGGTGTGGAACGCGTCCATCTGGACCCTCTTCTTCGTACTGCTCTGCGACGTCATGGTCTCCGTACTCGGGTTCGTCGGCCTTCTGAAGCGGCGCTGGACAATTCCGACCCTGTTCGTCTTGGCGGTGTGCTGGTCGGCCTACGTCTCGTACACACCGCCGTCGTACAGCATGGCGCAGATGCTGGCCCGATTCGCCGTCGTGTTCCTCGCGGGCGCGATGTTCTACCAGTACCAGGACAAGGTGCCTGCCCGCTGGTCGTTGGTCGCGCTCAGCGTCGCCATCGTCGTGGCCTCCGGGTTTACCCAAAACTATCGACTCGTCGCCGCCTTGCCGCTGGCCTACGCCATCATCGTTTCGGGCGCCCTCATCCGCAAAGCGCGACTGCGCCACGACTTCTCGTACGGCGTGTACATCTACGCATTCCCGATCCAACAGTTGCTGGCTACCTTCGGGCTTGCCTCGTTGAATCCGTTCGTGTTCTTCGTCGTCGCGACGGCAGCCACCATTCCGGTGGCCGCCGTGAGTTGGTTCGTGGTGGAGAAGCGGGCGACGGCCCTCAAATCCCGCATTTTCCGGAAATCCGCAAAGCCGCCCGCGGTGAAGGCGGCTACGACGGCGTGAATGGCCCCTCAGGCGGCGAAGAGTAGGAACAGTCCCGCCCACGTGTATCCGACCATCAGCAGGACGCTGGGCAGTTCGTCGGCAACCACGAGTGCGAGGGAACTAGCCCCGCGAGCGAGAGGTCTTCGCGCTCGTCGCGAACTCAAACGCCGAAAGTACGGTTGTTGTACGCGTTTCGCGAGAAGGGCCGCGAACAAGCGTGCACTCGGCGATCGCTACCCACTAGTCGTTCGGCGTGATGACGGCGCGGCCCTGGATCTTGCCGTCGTGCAGCAGGTGGTAGGCGTGTGCCGCGCCGTCGAGCGGGAAGTGTTCGATGAGCATCTTGATCTTGCCGGCCTGAGCCAGCGAGATGACCTCGATGAGTTCGGGGATGGACCCCCAGAACGGTGACGCCACGGAGCATTCGTGCGGTGGGCTGGAGAAGTTGACCGGCAGTGCCGCGTTGCCGACGCCGACGATGGTGAGGTGACCAAGGACCCGGGCCACCTGCGCCGCCATGGTCAGGGTGGCGTTGACGCCGACGAGGTCGAGGACGAGTTCGGCCCCGTGGCCCTTGGTGATGCCCCTGATCGTCGTGACGGCGTCCGGTCCGGAGACAAGTGCCTCGTCGGCGCCGAACCGCTTCGCGATCTTCAGCTTGTCTTCCGAGGTATCCACCGCGACAACGGTTGTCGCTGCGGACAGCGCCTTGAGCACCTGGATCGCCATCTGCCCGAGCCCACCAGCACCGATGACGACGGCCGTCGAGCCGGGCCCGAGCAGATGGACCGATCGCTTCACGGCGTGATAACTGGTCAGCCCGGCATCGCTCAGCGGGGCGGCCTCGCGAGGGTCCAACGCACCCAACGGAATCAGGTACCGCGTCGAGGGAACGAGAACATACTCGGCCATCCCACCGTCGGTGCCGCCGAGCCCGCCGGGACTGGGCTTGCCCGGTGTCTGGCAGTAGTTCTCCATGCCCTGGCGACAATTCATGCACAGGCCACAACCCCATGGCCCGTACACGATGACGGGATCTCCCGATGTGAAGCCCGTGACGCCAGGGCCCATCGTCTCGATCCATCCGGCGTTCTCGTGGCCAAGCGTGAACGGCAGCGCGAAAGACCTCGCTCCTGCAGGTAGTTCGAGCAGGTGCAGATCCGAGTGACAGGCACCGGCGCCACCGACCGTGACGAGCACCTCCCCCGGCCCTGGCTCGGGCACTGGCACGTCCCGGAGCTGGCCCGGCCGTTGCCATTCGACGAACTGGAAGGCCTTCACAGGATCCGGTCGAACTCGACCTCGAGATGCAGCGGGCCGCGGAACACCTGGTTGACCCGGTAGGGCGGCGGGTCGACGACCAGCCGCGGGTTCTCCACGCGCCGCAGGAACGTCTCCAACGCGATGTTGACCTCGAGCCGCGCCAGTGGGCCGCCGACGCAACTGTGGACGCCGCGGCCCCAGCCGACGTGCTGGTTGTCGGGGCGCCGGATGTCGAACTTCTCGGGCTCGGGGAACCGCTTCGGGTCACGGTTGGCCGCGCCGTAAAGCAGATGCACCGCCGAACCCGCAGGGATGACGGTCCCGCCGACCTCGACGTCGGCGGTGACGCTGCGGCTGGGGAAGAACTGCACGGCCGACTGCAGCCGCAGCACTTCCTCGATCGCCTTCGGAATCAGTTCGGGCTTCTCGCGTAGCAGGTCGATCGACTCGGGGTTGCGAAGCAGGAGCAGCACACAGTGCGCGATGGTGTTCACCGTCGAGTCGTGCCCGGCGATCAGGAGTAGCTGCGCATTGGCCGCGGCCTCAGCGGGCGCCATGGCACCGTCGGGGCCGTCCGTATCGCTCACCAACTTCGACAACACGTTGTCACCGGGCTCCTTTACGAAGCCCTCGATCAGACCGGCCATGTACTGCTTCATTGCAGCCATGCTTACGCGGCCCCTTTCCAGGCGTGCCTTCCCTTCCTCGGTCGCGGCGTCCGGCCCCATGTCCGCCCCGGCCATGAAGTCGAAGATCCAGCCGTGAAAGGTCGGCTCGTCCTTCAGGGGAACACCGAGGATCTGGCAGATGACTGCGACTGGAACCGGATAGGCGTAGTCGTCGACGACGTCGAAGGTGTTGCCGCCCTTGGCCTTGGTCCGGTCCAGCAAGTCGTTGCACAACGTCTGGATGTCGGCCGCCATGTCGGGGATGACGTTCGGGGAGTGCGGCGGTGCGAAGTGCCGCATGACCTGCCGGCGCTGCTTGTCGTGCTTGGCCGGATCGGAGACGATCAGGCTGGCTTCCCGGCCGTAGGCCTGCATGTGCTCGGCGCCGACGTCGGGTTGGGCGTGAGCCGCCGGCTGGGCCGAGATCGGACTCTTCGAAATGTCGGAACTGACGTGCGGGTCGTGTGCGAGCTGCAGCAGCTCGCGGTAGCCGGTCACGACATAGACCTTGTCGGCGACCTGCACGACGGGCGTCTTGCGAAGCTCGTCGAAGAACCGGTACGGGTCATGGCGGTTCTCGTACTTCATCGCCTCG
>NZ_JBOGDD010000017.1:0-4152 GCF_050701675.1 Mycobacterium sp.
CTCTTAATCGCGGCGCGCGGCCTTGCCAGGCGCGGGCAGGCTGTCGGGGCGGGCCAGGCCCTTGGCCTGGATGCTCGTCTTCTCATCGATCGAGAGCACCAGTGCCCCCGCGGGCGGATCGAGGTACAGGCCGCAGACCTCGCTGGCCTGCTCTTGGAAGCCGGGCTGATCAAAATCGCTCATCACCCAGTACTCGCTGCGATGCGGCTTGATCTCCGCGCGTGAGAGAATCACGTGCGCCTGGGACTCCGAGATCCCGACCGCCTCGCCCAGCTCGCGATGCGTCCAGCGCTCACGCCGCTGCCCGGACTCGGTGTCGGGCGGGCGGGTGCAGGCCTTGGCGATCAGCAGCGCCCGCGCCTCAGCACCATGGCTCAACGGGCGTCCCGACCGCGGCCGATCCCAAAGCCCGTCGATGCCCTCACGCTCATAGCGCCCGCGCCACCGCCCGACGAGCTTTGTCGAGCAGCCAACCCGCTCAGCGATCTCCCGCGCGGGCAGGCCTTCCGCCGCGCCCAGCACGACCTGACGGCGGCCATGAGAACCTCCCCGTAGGCGGCCGCTGGAAGTCCCCGCTGGTGGTCGTTGGTTGTCCCCGGTGGCGGCCGTCGGTTCTCCCCACTGTCCTGTCCTGAGTGGCCTGCAACGTCCACCGTCTTGACCAAGTTCGAGGCGGCGTGGAGGGCGGGCTTGAAGACCTGTGAGGAAGTGATGGAGATTTTGGAAGCGTTCGATCTGACGGGCTCGCTGCGCGGTGCGGCCGAGCTTGCGGGTTGTGATCACAAGACGGTCGCGCACTGGGTGCGCGCACGGGAGGCCGCCGGCGGCGGTCTGCCGGTCCACGTGCGGAGCAAGCCGCGCGTGGATGAGTATGTGGCGAAGATCGAGGAGTGGGTGCATCTCTCGCGCGGCAGGGTTCGCGCGGACAAGGCGCACGAGAAGTTGGTCGCGATGGGCTATCAGGGCTCGGAGCGAACGACACGGCGAGCGGTCGCTGACGCGAAGCGGCGCTGGCGGGTCGAGCATGGCCGCAGGACGCGTCCGTGGATCACCGAGCCTGGGCTGTGGATGCAATGGGATTACGGCGACGGGCCCGTTATCGACGGGCGTCGTACGACGTTGTTCTGCGCGTGGCTGGCTTGGAGCAGGTTCCGGTTTGTGATGGCGCTGTGGGACAAGACGACGCCGTCGGTCGTGATGGCGCTGGACCGGGCGTTGCGCGCGTTCGGCGGGGCGCCGACCTACGCGTTGACCGATAACGAGAAGACTGTGTCGGTCGATCACGTGGCGGGGATCGCGGTCCGCAATCCGCAGATCGTGTCGGTCGGTCGCCACTACGGATTGAGCATCGCGACCTGCGTCCCGGCGGACCCGCAGAGCAAGGGCGGCTCGGAGGCGACGGTGAAGATCGCGAAGGCCGATCTGGTCCCGACCGACCACAACCTCCGCCCGGACTACGCGTCCTTTGGCGAGCTCGAGCGGGCTTGCATCGAGTTCTGCGAGCGAGTCAACCTGCGCGAGCATCGGGTCACCAGACGAGCGCCGGTGTTGATGCTCGCCGAGGAACGCGAGCGGTTGCATCGGTTGCCGCAGGTGCCGCACACGGTCGCGTTCGGCGAGACCCGCCGGGTGTCTTGGCAGTCGACTATCAGTGTCGGCGGGGCGCTGTACTCGGTCCCATCATCGCTGGTCGATGAACGGGTCTGGGCGCGCACCGACGGCTGCGAGCTCGTTGTCGTCCACGCCGACGGCCAGGCGGGTCCGCGCGAGGTCGCGCGCCACGCGTTGACCACGCCGGGCCGGCCGAGCCTCTGCGACGAGCACTATCCGCCGCGGCCAGTCGGGGCGTTGGAGCGCAAGCCGCGCGCGCAGACCGTCGATGAGGAGACGTTCCTGGCGATCGGGCCGGGGGCAGAGAAGTGGCTGATCGCGGCAGCGGCCGCGGGCACGACGAAGCTGCGGCGCAAGCTCGCAGAGGCGATCGCGCTGGCCAAGCTCCACGGCGACCAGCCGGTCGAGGAGGCGCTCAGGATCGCGGCCGACGCGGGCCGCTTCGCCGACAGTGACCTCGCGGCGATTCTCGCCCACCACCGCGACGCGAAGGTGATCCCGTTCCCGGCCGCGACCGAGGAACAGTCGATGCAGAGCTCGACCGCGAAATGGCAAGGCTTCGGCGGATGACGGTCAAGACCCCTGAAGCGCCGCCGTTGCCCGCTGAGGTCGAGGCCCTGCTCAGGCGATTGCGGATGCCCTACGTCCGCAAGGCCGCGCCGGACGTCATCGCGACCGCAAAAGCGCAACGCTGGGAGCCCGCCGAGGTCCTGCGGGTCCTGCTCGCCGAGGAGGCCGCCGGCCGCGACCAGGCCACGATCCGGATGCGTCGACAACAGTCCGGGCTGCCGGCCGGCAAGACGTTTGAGGCCTGGAAACCCGGTGCGTCGCCGATCCCGGCAGCGACACAGCAATCATTGCAGACACTCGAGTGGATCAGCCGCGCCGAGAACCTCTGCATCTGCGGACCCTCAGGCACCGGCAAGTCCCATCTCGCCGAAGCGCTCGGGCACCGCGCGATCGACCAGGGCAAGACCGTCGCCTGGCACACCCTCGAGTCGTTGGCGACATTAATGCGTCGCCACCGCGCCGACGACTCCGTCAGCAAGGCGATCAGCCGGCTCATCCGCGCCGATCTCATCGTGATCGATGACATCGGAATGCTGCCCGTTGCGCCCGACGCCGCCGAGGCGTTGTTCCGGGTCGTTGACGCGGCCTACGAAAAACGCTCGATCGCACTCACCTCCAACATCCACCCGGCCGGCTTTGACGAGCTGATGCCCAAAACCCTCGCCGCCGCGACCGTCGACCGACTGCTGCATCACGCGCACGTCTTACTAACCGACGGCTCCGACAGCTACCGGCTTGCGCAGGCCACCGCTGGGAAGGGAGTGAGGCCCCTGAGCTGACCCGCGCAGCGCGCTATCGCCGCTCCGCTTCGGCCTACGGCCAAAGCTCCGCGCCGACACCGCGCTGGGGAGAACCGATGGCCACCAGCGGGCAGACAACATGACCGCCGCCGGGGAGAACCAACGGCCGTCCCCGGGGAGAAACCGATGGCCGTTGACAAATTCACCGGCAGGTTAGCTCGACGGCCGTCTCAGCAGGCTTACACCAACGTTGTCACGATCATCGTCGACCGGTCACTGGACCCACCGATGTGCCCTCATCGGTGGACGCCTTCATGCCGGTCTTGGGTGGAGGTCCCTGGCGCGTTGCGCGCCAGTCCGCCCGGGCATCGGTCGCTGATCGAAGGATTGTGATCGAGGCATGGCCCGTCGGGGATCTCACTGTCCCGTCCAGATTGGATCCCGCTTTTCGAAGAATGCGGCCACGCCCTCGAGCAGATCGTCAGAGGATTGCGCGATCGTCAGCTGCGCGCGCAGGAAGTCGAGCGCATCCACCAATGCCATGTCCATCTGTCGGTACATCGCCTGCTTGCCGAGACGCATGATCAGCGGCGAGCGGCTGGCCAGCCGGCTCGCCCAGTCGCCGACAGCGGCGTCAAGCTCTGCGTCCGGGACGACCCTGTTGACGAGCCCGCAGCGGTATGCCTCGTGGGCGTCAATTCGGTCGCCCAAGAGCAACAGTTCGCTGGCCTTCTTGCGTCCCACGTTGCGGTAGATCAGAGCCATGATCATGAACGGGAAGGCCCCGACGCTGATCTCGGGCGTACCGAAGCTTGCGCTTTCCGAAGCGACGATCAGATCACACGCCAGTGCAACACCGAGCGCCCCGGCTAGGACATGCCCCCCGGCCTTGACGATCGATGGCTTCCCCAATTCTCCGATCAGCTGGACCAGTTCGACGAGGCGTTCGCTGAGGTCGTACTTGGCGATCAGAGTCGTGTCGGCGCCGAAGCTGCTCAGATTCGCCCCGGAGGAGAATGTGCGTTCGTGGCTCGAGGCAAGCACGACGCAACGAACGGACTTGTCGTCGCGGGCCGATCGCAGCGCTGATATGAGCTGATCCAGCAAGTCGCCGGAGAGCGCGTTGCGCGTGTCGGGGTCGTCCAAGGTGATGGTCGCGACGGCGTCGGTGTCCCGGTCAAACTGAACGACCGTGCGCCCGTGCGGCGCCTGCTCCTCAGGCATCCAACCC
>NZ_JBOGDD010000018.1:0-4667 GCF_050701675.1 Mycobacterium sp.
GCGCTGCATAGGGTCATGTCATGGCCCTGGAGCTCGTCGACTACCGCGCCGACGCGCGCTCATGGACCCCGTTCCCGTCGTCGACGGACTACGAGCACCCGCACTGGTGGGAGAACGCTGGCGGCGCGGTCGGCGACCCCTGGTTCGTTCAGGTGCTCGATCACGGCGTAGAAGTAGCCCGTGTGCAGCTCGACGAGCGCGGCGGTATCAATTCGAGCTACCCGGTCGCGCCCGCCGCGCTTGGGGGCGAACTGCTGGAGATTCAATTCATCGAGGTGGCCTCTGCCTCCCGCCGGCGCAAGGTCGCAACACGTGCCGTGCAGGCCCTCGCTGAGCGGCACCCCGACCGGCAGCTGATGGCGTATAGCCAAGATGCCGAGGACTTCTGGGACTCCCTTGCCGGATGGGAACGGTTCAATCACGCCGACGGCCGGTCGCGCCCACTGTTCATCCAGCGACCTCGATAGCGGCCACCGCGACGGTCCCGCGCAATACCTCGTTCCAGGTCCGTTCCCTGCTACGTACTCTTCGGGCCCGCGTCGGAAGCGCTGAGGCCGCGGCCATCCCGAATTCTCAATTTCGTGTCATTAATGACACAGCGATGACATCAAAATTGAGAAAATGACATCACGTTTGAGAACCGACAGTCGTTTCGGACATGCCACGAGTCTGCCCGACTCTTAGGACCGATTCTGTCCTATATGCCTGGGATGGTTGTTCCATGAGCCCGCAGACGACGGACCCGACCTCCCATCTGGCCGATCAGCTCGACTGGCATTGGAAGCACCAGCTGCGCCCGCGCCTGGACGGTCTCACCGACGACGAGTACTTCTGGGAGCCGGTAGCGGGCTGCTGGACGGTGCACCGGAGCTGGGGGTCCCCCCGCTTGCGGGGGAGAGCGAAGCGACCGGGGAATGATTCTCGCAATGGCGGGATCGACTTCGCCTACCCGCCGCCGACGCCCACGCCGGTCACCACGATCGCCTGGCGGCTGGCCCACGTGATCGTCGGCGTTCTGGCGATGCGGGCCCACTCCCACTTCGACGGGCCGCCCGCCGACTATGCGACCTGGAACTACGCGGGCGACGCCGCGACGGCACTGCGGCAGCTCGACGACGCGTACGCCGCGTGGATGTCCGGCGTCCGGAAGCTGTCGGCCGCCGATCTCGCCAAGCCGGTCGGCCCCGCCGAGGGCGGTTTCGCCGACGAGCCGATGATCGTCCTGGTCCTGCACATCAACCGCGAGGTGATTCACCACGGGGCCGAAATCGCCTTGCTACGAGACCTTTACGTCCATTCAACCCATACCAAGGAGATCTGACCATGCCAGCCATGCCCCCACCCGTCGCCGACGAGCGCCAAGGCTTTCGCGACTACCTGCTTCAGCAGAACTACGCCTATCGCGCACTGGCCTTCGGGCTCACCGACGACCAGGCGCGCGCGACGCCGTCGGTCAGCGCCTTGTCGATCGGCGCGCTGATCAAGCACGTCACCGAGTGCCAACGCAGTTGGATGCTGCGAGTCGCCGCCGCGCCGGGGACGCCGCCTGCCGACGACCGTCCCGCCGACGAGCGGCAGGCGGAGTACGCCGACATGTTCCTGATGAGGGACGACGAGACACTCGCCGGCCTGCTCGACCGCCTCGAGGCACAGAACGCCGAGACCCTGCGACTGGTCGAGACCGCCGACTTCGACGCGGCGGTGCCCGTGCCGCGGGATGCGCCGTGGTTCCCGAAGGACGTCGAGGCGTGGTCGGTCCGCTGGGTTCTGTTCCACGTGATCGAGGAGTTGGCCCGCCACGCCGGGCAGGGTGACGTCATCCGGGAGAGCATCGACGGCGCCACGCTCTACGAGCTGCTGGCCGGCCTCGAGGGTTGGCCGGAGACGGACTGGCTGTCGCCGTGGAAGCCGGCGGCGGTGGGTTGATCCATCGGCGAAAGTACGCTTGTCGACGGTCGCACCGATTCGCGTACGACGACCGTACTTTCGCCGGTTGGGCAGAAGGGGCCGATGGACGTCCGAACTGGGACCGCGCGCTGCGGGGACGTCGAACTGTTCTACGAGGATCTCGGCGACGTCGACGCGCCGCCCGTCCTCCTGATCATGGGCGTCGGCGCGCAGTTGCCCATGTGGCCCGACGGCTTCTGTGAACTGTTGGTGGCGCGCGGTTTCCGGGTGATCCGGTTTGATCACCGCGACACCGGCCTGTCGACCAAGATGCGCGGGCAGCGCGCCGCAGGCTCCGTACTCCCGCGCATCGGGCGCTATCTGCTCGGCAGGCCGAGCCCGGTGCCGTACACGCTCATCGACCTCGCCGACGACGCGAGGGATCTGCTCGACCACCTGGAGATCGACCGCGCGCACGTCGTCGGTGCGTCGATGGGCGGCATGATCGCCCAGATCCTGGCGGGCGGCCACCCCGACCGGGTCAGCTCCCTTGCTCTGCTGATGACCAGTTCGGGCAAGCCGCTGTCAGCGCTGCCGCGCTGGCGGGTGATCAGGCTCGCGATCAACCCCCCCGCCAGGGACGCGCCGCGAGCGGCCAAGGTCGCGTTCGAGGTGCGCAGCATCTCGGTGATCAACGGCCCCAACTTCCTGCCGACCGAGGAGCAGCTGCGCCATCGCGTCGAGGCGCTCACCGCGCGCAGCGACTATCCACAGGGTGGCCTTCGCCAGTTCGACGCGATTCTCGGCACCGGCAGCCTGCTGCGGTTCACCCGTCGCATCTCCGCGCCGACCATCGTCGTACACGGCTCGCACGATCCGATGGTGCGAATCCGGAACGGCCGCAGCCTCGCTCGAATCATCGATGGTGCGCGGTTCGTCGTGGTCGACGGCATGGGTCACGATCTGCCCAAGCCGGTCTGGCGGCCCGTGGTGGATGCACTGGTGGAGAACTTCCCGGCGTCCTAGGTAGCGCGCTGGTCGCCAAGCACCAGCTTCAGCGCGTGGTCGACGACGACGTCGAGGTCCGAACCGAGGGTCCCGGCAAGCCACTGTTGGGCGAGCTCGGTCATGGCGCCCGTGTACATGGCGGCGCCGACGCGCGCCAACACGGGATCCGAACCGGGCCGGATGCGGTCGTCCTCTGCCACCACCGACTCGAGCAGGCGCGCCTGGGCGGCCGACCGGCGGGCGGCGAGCACGGGGTTCGTGCGTCCGTCGGTGACCAGAAGCCGCCCTCGCCTTGGGTCGGCCGAGGTGAAGCGCAGGACGGCATCCATGCCGGTGCGGACCCTGGCGGCCACCGACGCCCCGGCCCCCTTCATCGCGGATTCGACGGCCTCGGCGAGCTGCGCACTGACGTCGTCGTAGATCGCGCCCATGAGCTCGTCGACGTCGGCGAAGCTCTCGTAGAAGTAACGGGTGTTGAGCTCGCACTCCCGGCACACCGAGCGCACCGAGACCGCGGCCTCGCCACCGTCGCCGAACAGTGTGAACGCGGCCGCGAT
The DNA here is from genome assembly GCF_050701675.1 of Mycobacterium sp. GTDB lineage: Bacteria > Actinomycetota > Actinomycetes > Mycobacteriales > Mycobacteriaceae > Mycobacterium. The sequence goes on from NZ_JBOGDD010000018.1 coordinate 3,453, forward strand.
CAGCAGACCCCGCCGCTCCACGCGGCGGTCAGCCAGCGGGACGCCTGCCCACCTGGTCGGACTCGACACGTCGACCAGCCTACGTTCGGAAACTCTGGTCGCAGATGTAACCAGAGGATAAAGTGACAACGACCGTAGCCAAAAATTTGAGGGGCAGCCGATGTTGATGCCGCACCAGGTGGTCGAGCAACGCCTGCAGAGGAAGTTCGACGAAGACGTCCGCAAGCACTACTTCCGTGGCATGGAGTTCGCCGGACCCGTTGGCGATCCCGGCTGGTTCGGACCTGGCAGTGCGGTGTGGCACGTGCACTCGCACCTGGAGGCCCTGGTGTTCGGCCTGCAGTGCGCCGCGTACCTCGAGCGCCTCGATCCGTCGATCTATTGGATGGGCATGCACCACTCGCGTCTCGTCGAGCGCGACGAGAACGGCAACGCCGGTGCACGCATCGACCCCAACGGCCTTTCGGTGCGACTGGGCCATTCGATCGCGTTCTTCATCGGCACCGCATACGGCTCGACGGAGACCGCCGAACGGCTGGCGCAGACCGTGCGTGCGATGCACCACACCATCAATGGCGTCCGTCCCGACGGGGCGGTGTACGACGCCGACGATCCCGACTGGCTGAGGTGGAACTACGCGACCGTGGCCTGGGGTCTGGCCACCGCCCACGAGCTATATCACCCACAACCGTTGCGGGGCAGCAAGATCGACCGCTATTACGGTGAGTTCGTCCGGGTTGGCCACGCCTTGGGTGGCACCGACCTTCCGACGACGAAGGCCGAAACGCTGGAGTGCCTAGAGTCGTACCTGCCGCGGCTGGCGCTGACGCACGGCGCGGCGATGGCCACCGGCCCGAATCTCCCGCTACCGCAGAGTGCCGTCGACTGGGCCATCCGCGACACCATGCCGAAGTGGGCGATGCAACTCATCCAGCACCGCTCACCCAACCTCGTCGAACGCGCGGGTCGCCGTACGGCGGTGTGGTCGGTCATCAACGGGTTGCACGCCGCGGCGGGACCCATCCCGGAGTTCCGGCAGGCGCAGGCCAGGGTCGCCGGCGGGACGACCTCACCTCACACCCTGCCGACCCACGTACCGGGCAGCGACCCGGCACGCACCCGCGACGAGGTGGAGCACAGCTTCGTCTGACGACCCACTCCGCGCCGAACGTGGATTACCCCCACGGCCGCCAGCGGTTTCGCGTGGGGGTAATC
>NZ_JBOGDD010000019.1:0-6401 GCF_050701675.1 Mycobacterium sp.
CCGATACCGTCTCCGTGCCCGACGCGTCGTCGGCGTCAGATGACGAGTTCGAGACCTTCGCCGCGGACCCCTTCCGCCGGTTGACGACCCGTCGAGTGTGGGCGCGCACCAGATCGGTGCGTTCCCGCATGGCGACCAGCAAGGGCGTGGCGAAGAAGATCGACGAATAGGTGCCGACGATCACGCCGACCAACTGCACCAGCGCGAGGTCCTGGAGCGTGCCGACGCCGAGCAACCACACCGCGATGACGATCAGCGCCACGATGGGCAGCACCGAGATCAGGCTGGTGTTGATGGACCGCATGAAGGTCTGGTTGATGGCCAGGTTGGCCTGCTCGGCGAACGTCCTGCGGGTGGTGTGCTCGAAGCCGTGAATGTTCTCCTCGACCTTGTCGAACACGATGACCGTGTCGTACAGCGAGAAGCCGAGAATGGTCAACAACCCGATCACCGTGGCTGGGGTGACCTCGAAGCCGACCAGCGAGTAGATGCCCGCGGTGGTCACGATGTCGAATATCAGGGCGGCGAGTGCGGCGGCCGCCATGTACCGCTCGTAGCGGATGGCAATGTAGACCGCGACGAGTGCCAGGAACACCACCAGCGCGATGACTGCCTTCTGGGTGATCTGGCCACCCCAGGTCTCCGATACGTCGGAGCTGCTGACTTCATCCATGCTCGGCTGACCGTTCGCGCCCTTGGGCTGGAACGCATCGAACATGGCCGAGCGGAGCTTGTCGTTGTCCGGATTGCTCAGCTTCTCGGACCGGATCTGGATGGTCGCCGACCCGCCGTTGCCGACCTGAACCACCGACTCGGGCGCCTTGCCAAGGGTCTTGCTGAAGACGTCTTCGACCTGCTGGGTGGTCACCTGCCCATGGGCTCCGGCCGCAGGCATCGCGACCTTGGTGCCGCCCTCGAAGTCGATGCCGAAGGTGAAGCCGCGCAACAGGATGCTGGCGAGCGCGATGACGACGATCGCACCGCTGATGCCGAACCAGAGCTTGCGCTTGCCGACGACGTCGAAGGCGCCGGTGCCGGTGTAGAGCCGGACGAAGAAACCGTGCTTCGGTGCCTTGGAGTCGGAGGCGCCCAGTTCCTCGGCGGTTGACGTGGTGTCGACTTCGATTGCGTCCACTGCGTCCGAGACGTCGTCGGTCGCGTCCTTGGAATCGTGCTTGGCCATGTCGCTACCTCCCTCCCACTGACGTCGCGGCGGCCCGTCGTTCGCGGGCGATCTGCTGCACTGCGCCGAGGCCGTTGAACGCCGGCTTGGACAACAGCGTCGACTTGGACGACAAGTACACCAGCGGCCACGTGACCAGGAACACCACGACCACGTCGAGAACCGTGGTCAGTCCGAGGGTGAACGCGAAGCCCTTGACCTGCCCGATGGCCAGCACGTAGAGCACCACCGAGGCCAGCAGCGTGACCGCGTTGCCGGACAGGATCGTCTTGCGCGCCCGTGCCCAGCCTCGCGGCACGGCCGACCGGTACGAGCGTCCCTCTCGGATCTCGTCCTTGATGCGTTCGAAGAACACCACGAACGAGTCGGCCGTGGTGCCGATGCCGATGATCAGACCTGCGATGCCTGCCAGGTCGAGTGTGTAACCGATGTATCTGCCGAGCAGCACCAGGATCGCGAACACCATCGCCCCGGACGCCACCAGCGACAGTGCCGTCAGCAGCCCGAGCACGCGGTAGTACAGCAGCGAGTAGAGCAGTACCAGCGCGAGGCCGACGCCGCCGGCGATCAATCCGGCTCGCAGCGATGTCAAACCCAAAGTGGCCGATACAGTTTCGGCTTCGGACGACTCGAACGACAACGGAAGGGAGCCGTACTTCAGCACGTTGGCCAGGTCACGGGCGGAGTCCTGGGTGAAGTTCCCGGTGATCTGCGTACGACCACCGGGAATCGCCTCGTTGATCGCAGGGGCACTGACGACCTGGGAGTCGAGCGTGAACGCCGTCTGCGTGCCGACGTTGGCGGCGGTGTAGTTCGCCCAGATGTCGGCGCCCTGACTCTTGAATTGCAGGTCGACGACGTACTCGCCGCGCTGCTGGTCCAAGCCCGAGGAGGCGCTCTCGATCTGCTCGCCACTGATGATCGACTTGTCGAGCAGGTAGACCTCCTTGTGATCCTGCGAGCAGGTCACCAGAGGCAGGTTCGGGTCGTCGTTACCGGCCAGCACGTCCTCGTCGTTGCAGCGGGTGGCCTGGAACTGCAGGGCCAGCAGCTGAATCTGTTGGTCGGCGCTCTGCCGGAGCGCCTTCTCGTCGGAGATGCGTTGCGCCAGGTCGCCTGGCTTGTTGGGAGCGGGCGAAGGGCCAGGCCCCGGTGCGGGCGCGGGTGCTTGCCCGGGTGCGGGCGCTGGTGCCTCCCCCGGTGCGGGAGCGGGCGTCGGCTCGGGCGTCGGCGCCGGCTCCTCGGGATAGGGCCGCGGTTGCGGCGCCGGCGGGGCCTCAGGAGCGGGAGCGGGAGCCTCGGCACCGGGAGCCGGCGCTCCAGGCGGCAGACCTGGCAATCCTGGTTCTCCAGGCGGCAGACCTGGCACACCTGGCGCTCCGGGCGGTGCACCCGGTGCTCCGGGGACTCCAGGAGCACCTGGCGGGGCGCCGGCAGGAGCTTGCCCGGCCGGTGGCTGCTGACCGGCGGCCGGGATGGCATGAATCACTGGCCGGATGTACAGCCGAGCCGTCTGCCCGAGGTTTCGAGCCTCGTTGCCATCATTGCCCGGGACCGTGATGACGAGGTTGTCGCCGTCGACGACCACTTCCGAGCCTGAGACGCCCAGACCGTCGACGCGGGAGCTGATGATCTCCTGCGCCTGGGCCAGCGATTCTCGACTCGGACGCGAACCGTCCGGGGTGCGCGCAGTGAGTGTCACCCGGGTGCCACCCTGCAGGTCGATGCCCAGCTTGGGTTTGACTTGCTTGTCCCCGGTCAGGAACACCAGCAGATATGCGCCGATGAGCAGAACCAGAAAGAGGGTCAGGTAGCGGTAGGGGTGCACCGGCGCCGAAGGCGATGCCACGTTCTTGGTTCTCCTCAGATCGGTACGTCAACCCGCAAAGAGTACGTGGTTGGGCTGAGTGCTCGGTCCTCAGTCTTAGGTGAGGCGGTCGGGGTCTGACTTGGCCTCGCTGCCGGCGGTGGGCCGGTCGAGTTCCAGGGCCGTCGACGCCTCGTTCGAGTCGTCGGCATCGTCGTCGTCGTAGTCCTCGTCGTCGAGGTCGTCGTCGGCATCGAGATCGTCCGAGACCTTTTCCTTGACGGCCAGCTTCAGCATGGTCAGGACGACTCCAGGCGCCACCTCGACGTCGACCTTCACGTCGGAGACACCGGTGATGGTGCCGAACATGCCGGCCGTGGTCATGATCTCGTCGCCGACGGCCAACGAGTCGTGCAGGTTGATGGTCACCTGCATGGCCTTCTTTTGGCGGCGCGACGCGAAGAACATGAACGCGCCCATGATGACGATTAGTGGGAGGAAAAGCGTCAGTTCGCCCATGGCAGGAAGCAGTCTTTCGTTTCGGTTGTGCGGTAATGGCGCCCGGACAGTGCGGTCACGCGGCGACCTCGTCTCCGACCAGTGTGCCATTACTGCAGCCAGCGACCGAGGGCCCCATCTGGGCGCCGTCGGCGTCAGCCTCACCAATTGCTCGTTTCGGCACGCCCGACGCTCGACTGCGGGTGACGCCTTCAACGACCGAAATCGTGGGAATCGACGGTAGTCGGTGCGCAATCCGGCGGTCACGGGGGCACATGCGGACGTTTCCGTTCGCTTCGGCCGCTGCAACGATTAGGCTGGCCCCGGCTCGGACGACGTACCGACGTCCCCTCCCCGGCACTGCCACCCTCTCGCAGGAGTCATGACGTGAACACCATTGAACAAAGCCGCCACCTCGCCACCGCCATTCCCGGCCCCAAGTCGGCCGCGCTGATCGAGCGGAAGAGCGCCGCGGTCGCGCGCGGAGTCGGCAACACCATGCAGGTCTACGCGGCGCGCGCAGGCGGCGGCATCGTCGAGGACGTCGACGGCAACCGTCTCATCGACCTTGGCGCAGGCATCGCGGTCACCACGATCGGCAACGCCTCGCCGCGCGTCGTGGAGGCGGTCGCCGCCCAGGCCGCCCTGTTCACCCACACCTGCTTCATGGTCACGCCCTACGAGGGGTACGTCGCGGTCGCCGAACACCTCAATCGACTGACACCGGTGAAGGGCGAGAAGCGTTCGGCACTGTTCAACTCCGGCTCCGAAGCCGTCGAGAACGCCATCAAGATCGCCCGCACCTACACCCGCAAGCAGGCAGTCGTCGCGTTCGATCACGCCTACCACGGCCGCACCAACCTGACGATGGCGCTGACGGCCAAGTCGATGCCCTACAAGCACGGCTTCGGGCCGTTCGCACCGGAGATCTACCGCGCTCCCCTGTCCTATCCGTACCGGGACGCCGAGTTCGGCAAGGAGCTCGCGACGGACGGCGAACTGGCCGCCAGGCGGGCACTGAGCGTCATCGACAAACAGGTCGGCGCCGACAACCTCGCGGCGATCATCATCGAACCGATTCAGGGCGAGGGCGGTTTCATCGTCCCCGCGGAGGGCTTCCTGCCCACGCTGCTCGACTGGTGCCGCAAGAACGGCGTCGTGTTCATCGCCGACGAGGTGCAGACCGGTTTTGCCCGCACCGGAGCCATGTTCGCCTGTGAGCACGAGGGCATCGACCCCGATCTCATCGTCACGGCCAAGGGCATCGCCGACGGTCTGCCACTCGCCGCCGTCACGGGCCGCGCCGAGATCATGGACGCCACGCACGTCGGCGGTCTCGGCGGCACCTACGGCGGCAACCCGATCGCGTGCGCCGCGGCGCTGGCCACGATCGAGACCATCGAGTCCGACGGGATGGTGGAACGGGCCCGCGAGATCGAGACGTTCATGAAGGAGCGGCTGGGCCGGCTGCAGGCAGACGACGACCGCATCGGCGACGTGCGCGGTCGCGGCGCGATGATCGCCGTCGAGCTGGTCAAGTCCGGCACCACCGAACCCGATGCCGACCTGACGAAGGCACTGTGCGCCGGTGCGCACGCGGCGGGAGTGATCGTATTGTCTTGCGGCACATACGGAAATGTTCTGCGATTCCTTCCGCCGCTGACCATAGGCGACGAACTCCTCGACGAAGGGCTCGACGTCCTCGCGCTGGTGCTCAAGGACCTCTGAGCATGACGACCGTGCGGAACTTCATCGGCGGCGAGCTGGTCGACTCGGTCAGTGGCGCGACCATGCCGTTGGTCGATCCGAGCACCGGCGAGAAGTACGGCACCGCCCCGGTGTCGAATGAACAGGACATCGACAACGCCTACGCCGCGGCAGCGAAGGCGTTCAAGGACTGGAAGCGCACCACGCCTGCGGTACGGCAGAAGGCGCTTCTCGACTTCGCCGACGAGGTGGAGAGGGCCGCCAACGACCTGGTCGCCGCCGAGGGCCGCAACACGGGCAAGCCCAACCACGTCACGAAGGCCGAAGAGATCCCTCCGATGATCGACCAGATCCGGTTCTTCGCCGGTGCGGCAAGGGTTCTCGAAGGCAAGTCGGCCGGTGAGTACATGGAGAACCACACGTCCTGGATTCGCCGCGAGCCGGTCGGCGTCATCGGTCAGGTCGCGCCGTGGAACTACCCCATGATGATGGCGATCTGGAAGTTCTGCCCCGCCCTCGCGGCAGGCAATGCTGTCGTCATCAAGCCCAGCGACACCACGCCGGTGACCACCGTCATGCTGGCCGAGCTCGCGGCCAAGCACTTTCCCCCCGGCGTGCTCAACGTCGTCACCGGCGACCGGGTCACCGGCGCAGGCGTCATCGCCCATCCGACTCCGCAGATGGTGTCGATCACCGGATCGGTGGCGGCGGGACGGGCCGTCGCCGTGAGTGCGGGTGGACACCTCAAGCGGACCCATCTCGAGCTGGGCGGCAAGGCCCCGGTCATCGTCTTCGGCGACGCCGACGTCGCCGCCGCTGCTGAGGGCATCGCCACTGCCGGATACTTCAACGCCGGGCAGGACTGCACCGCGGCCACCCGGGTTCTCGCGCACGAGTCGGTGGCCGAGGAGCTGACGGCCGCGCTGGCCGAGCAGGCCAGGGGCGCACAGACGACGTTCGGCAAGTCAGCCGACGACGAGGACGCCTGGGTGCCGCCGGTCAACAACGTCAACCAGATGGAGCGGGTGCTGGGCTTCTTCGACGACGTGCCCGACCATGCCACGGTCGCTACGGGCGGAAAACGCCAGGGCGACACCGGTTTCTACGTGGAACCGACGGTCGTCGGTGGCCTGCGACAGGATGACCGGCTCATCCAAAGCGAGGTGTTCGGACCGGTCATCACCGTGCAGTCGTTCACCGAGGAGG
>NZ_JBOGDD010000020.1:0-7011 GCF_050701675.1 Mycobacterium sp.
GAACGGGCCAAATTCGGGGTCGCGCCGGGTGATCACCACGCCCGCAACGGTTTCGGTGGTGCGTAGCGGAAGCACCATCGCCGGGCCGGTCGCGCCGGCGAGCTCGAGATGGTCGGTACGTACCGGAATCCGCTGCGCATACGCCTCGCCGATGACTCCCACGCCGACCGGGAACGGCGCAATGTTCGCGAAGTCGACCGGTTGGGCACCGGCGGCCTCGACGACGACGAGCTCATCGACGGACCCGTCGTCATCCTCCTCGCCGGGGACCGCGACGATGGCCAGTGCGGACCCGGTCAGCTTTCGGGCCTGCTCGGCGATCACCCGGAACACCGCCGCGGGGTCGGTACCGGACAGCAGTTCGGTGGCGATGTCGCGGGTCGCCTCGATCCAGGCCTGCCTGCGCTGAGACAGCTGGTACAGCCGGGCGTTGTCGATCGCGATGCCGGCGGCGGCGGCCAGCGCTTGCGCCAGCACCTCGTCGTCCTCGCTGAACGGCTGCCCGGAGTTCTTCTCGGTCAGATACAGGTTGCCGAACACTTCGTCGCGGATCCGGATGGGCACCCCGAGGAAGGTCGTCATCGGCGGGTGGTGCGCCGGAAAGCCCACGGACGCAGGATGATCGCGGATGTTGTCCAACCGGATGGGCTGCGGATCGTCGATAAGCACCCCCAGTACACCGAGGCCCTGCGGCAGCTTCCCGATCTGGTGGCGGGTGGTCTCGTCGATGCCCTGGTAGATGAACTCCACGAGTTCCGACCCCTGCCCGCGTACACCCAGGGCGCCGTAGCGGGCATCGATCAATTCGATCGCGGTGTGCACGATCGTGGCCAGGGTCGCATCGAGTTCCAGACCGGACGTGACGGCCAGCATCGCGTCGACCAGGCCGTCGAGACGGTCCCGGCCCTCGACGAGTTGTTCGACACGGTCCTGTACCTCGCTGAGCAGTTCGCGCAGGCGCAGCTGCGAGAGTGTCTCGCGCAGCGGGCGGTTGCGTCCCTCGTCCGGTCCGGCCACCACACGATCCTATTGTTCGCGGGTGGTCCGGCGATCGAGCTTCGAGACGAACACCGCGGCCTGGGTGCGGCGCTGCATCCCGAGCTTGGCCAACAGTCGCGACACATAGTTCTTCACGGTCTTCTCGGCCAGGAACATGCGGGCCGCGATCTGCTTGTTGGTCAGCCCCTCACCGAGCAGGTCGAGCAGCACCCGCTCCTGGTCGGTGAGTCCGGACAACGGGTCGGACCGTTCGGCGGAACCGCGCAGCTTGGCCATCAGCGCCGCGGCCGCCCGGTTGTCCAGGAGCGAACGGCCCGCCCCGACCTCCTTGATGGCCTGGGCGAGCTCCATTCCTTTGATGTCCTTCACCACATAGCCACTGGCGCCGGCCAGGATCGCGTCGAGCATCGCCTCGTCGGAGGTGAACGAGGTGAGCATCAGACACCGAAGGTCAGGTAGCTGCGACAACAACTCCCGGCACAATTCGATGCCGTTGCCGTCGGGCAGCCGGACGTCCAGGACGGCGACGTCGGGGCGTAGCGCGGGGATGCGCGCCAACGCTTCGGACACCGACCCGGCTTCGCCGATCACATCGAGGTCGGGGTCGGAGCCGAGCAGGTCCATCAGCCCGCGGCGCACCACCTCGTGGTCGTCGACGAGGAACACCGACACCATGGCGACACCTTTCGCGAGCTGACCTGTCACCATTGTCCCCCCGGTCAGATCTCCACCCGCAGCACACCGTGCAGCGGGCGGCGCGGTGTGGGTGGCGGCACCTCGTCCAGCGGTGGCGCGATCCCGATCCGCACCAGCACCTGCGGCGAGCTCCGGTGGACCAGCGCGCCGACGATGTCGCGGCTGACGGGCATCTCGGTCACGTGGGTCAGCGTGCAGGACGACATGCCGGCCATCGTGGCGTCCAGCAGCACCGCGGACAGCGCTTCACCGGCCGCGAGGATTCCCTCGGGGCTGTCCTCGGCCGCGGAGATGACCAGCAGGCGCGCCTGATCGTCGCCGATGTCGAGCCGGCGTTCCCGGTTGCGGGTGATGGGGAAGGTGCGGCCGACGTCGACGCGGTCGGCTTCCTGCGCCGAGACCAGTGCGGTGTGGGGTATTCCGTCGTTCACCTCGAACGGCGAAGTCCACCAGGTGATCTCGTGGTGGTACTCGGAATCGTAGAGACGCATGGCGTCGGTCAGGTGGGAAGCGTCGGCCAGGGTCTCCCGATCGGCGGGGTCGATCACGTCGAGGGTGCACCCCGACGGTGTCGCGCCGACCCACGCCAGCCGATCGAAGGAGTCCCGGTCCGGCGGCGCGGCGAACGGCAAGCGGTCGGTGCGCCGCTGCAGGATCGCGTCCGCGCGCCTGCGCTGCTCGTCGCTCACGTCGGCCGGCGTGCTCAGGCTGATGTCCGCGATGTGGTGGGGATCTCGAGTGCTGGGAAAGCGCACGACGTGGGTCCCATAGCCCCCCGCCGCCATCGCGACCCGGAAATGATCCAGCGCGGCACCGCAGCTGAGCAGGCCCTGGCGCGCACCCGCGTCGGAGGCGACCAGGTGGTCGGGGTCCAGGAACAGCGACACGGTGCCGGACCTGATCACCCAGCGCCACGGCTGGCTGTTGTGATACGACGGAGCGCGGCACGCGAGGTGCACGGCGTCCTCGATGAGAGTGACCTGTTGCAGTGTCGTCGGCATAGTTGGATCGTGCTCCGTTGCCGCCGTGTGCAGCAGGGCCAGAAGTCCCTAGTCCGATTGCGAGGCCTCCAAATAGGCCACGATCGCGTTGGACAGGCCGCGGCGGGCCTCGTCGAGATCGATATAGCTGCCGAGTTGGCGTTCGGAGGTGATGCCGCGCATGGCGCCGGGAATGAACAACGCCACCTCCCGGACCCTGGCGGGGTCGACATCCAGATCGGCGAAAGCCTTCTGGCAGGCCGTGATCCACGTCCGCTGCCAGGATGCGAGCTCCGCCGCCGTCTGGGGGAACAGCCGCTCGAGCTCGGTCCGGTCCCGGGGCAGCGCTGCGCGCAGGTTCTCGATGGCGCGGGAATCCGTCGCGGTCAAACCGTCGTACATGATCTCGAGGATGGCCGACACACGCCCGGCCAGCGGGCCGTGCGGCGCGGCGCGGGAGGGCAGTTCACCCCGCCGTTCCGCGGTGAAGCGCAGCACCGCGGCCCACAGTCCGTCGATGTCGCCGAACTGGTATTTGACCGTGCCCCAGGTGGCTCCGGCGTCCTTGGCGATCCGGTTGCCCGACACCGACCCCGGTTCACCGGAGGCCAAGGCCTGCAGCGCAGCATCCAGCATGCTCTCGCGCGAAGCCTGGCCTCGCCGGTTGGTGCGGCGTTCGGCAGCCTCGGTCATCACGGGGATGCTACGCGAGTATTGACTTTGATAGAACCCTCTGTGATTGTTGGCCCATGGCAAAACCGCCGTTGTCGATGGTCCCGACGGGCTGGTTCCAGGTGGCGTGGTCCGCCGAGATCGGTGTCGCCGATGTGCACCGGATGACGTACTTCGGGCGCGAGATGATCGCGTGGCGGGCGCAATCCGGGCGTCTGACCGTCATGGACGCCTACTGCGAACATCTCGGCGCGCACCTGGGGCATGGCGGCCACGTCGAGGGCGAGGTCATCGAATGCCCCTTCCACGGCTGGCAGTGGAATGCCGAGGGCCGCAACGTGTGCATCCCGTACGAGCCCCGACCCAACCGCGGCAGGCGCATGCGCACCTACCCGGTGGCCGAACGGAACGAGTCGATCTACATCTGGCATGACGCGCAGGGCCGGGAACCGTTCTTCGAGGCGCCCGACGTCTTCGCGAGCTTCGGCGACGGCAGCAGCGCGGCCGACTACTACCCGCGCGCGAGCCTCTATGAGCAGAACCTGGAGCTGCATCCGCAGTACGTCCTCGAGAACGGCGTCGACTTCGCCCACTTCAAGTTCGTGCACAAGACGCCGATCGTGCCGGTGTTCACGCGCCACGACTTCGCCGCGCCGGTCTCCTACGTCGACTTCACCATCACGTTCGAAGGTGACGACGGTCAGAAGATCGAGGACGTCAACAGCGGCGTCGAGGCCATCAACGGCGGGCTCGGCATCGCGGTGACCAAGAGCTGGGGCATGGTCGACAACCGCACCATCTCCGCGATCACGCCCGTCGACGAGCGCACCTCGGACGTACGCTTCACCGTCTACATCGGCCGTACTCCCGGGAGGGACACCCCACGGGCCGAGGCGAAGGCGCAGGAGTTCGGCCAGGAGGTCATCCGGCAATTCAGCCAGGACGTCTACATCTGGTCACATCAGCGCTATTCGGACCCGCCCGCACTGTCCTCGTCCGAGTTCGAGGGCTTCACCGCGATCCGGGAGTGGTCCAGGCAGTTCTATCCGGATGGCCGCGGTGGCAGCGCCGCGGAGCTCCAAGCCGTGTCAGTGAACGAGAAGGGCTGAGTAGTAATGACTTCCACCACCAAACCGGTCCGCGTCTTCCAGGTGGCGACGGGCAACGTCGGCAGCGAGATGATCAGGAGGATCGGCAACCGCGCCGACCTCGAGCTGATCGGATTGCACTGCTACACAGCCGAGAAGGTCGGTCGCGATGCGGGCGAGATCGTCGGCATCGGTCCGATCGGTGTGACGGCGACGGGAACCGTCGAGGAGATCATCGCGGCCAAGCCCGACGTGCTGACGTTTCACGGCGTCTTCCCCGACGAGGATCTGTACGTGAAGGTCCTCGAAGCCGGAATCGACGTCGTCACCACGGCCGACTGGATCACCGGTTGGCACCGCGACACCAACCACCCCCATCCCTCCGGCAAGCCGGTGACCCAGCTGCTCGCCGAGGCGTGCGCCAAGGGCAGCTCGTCGTTCTACGGCACCGGGATGAACCCAGGCCTGAATCAGATTCTGGGCGTGGTGTGTTCGGCGGACGTCGCCGAGATCGAGAACGTCACCACGATCGAGTCGGTCGACGTGTCGTGTCACCACAGCAAGGACACCTGGATCGAGGTCGGCTACGGTCTGCCCGTGGACGACCCGTCGATCCCGTCCAAGCTGGAGAAGTACACGCGCGTGTTCGCCGACAGCGTGCTCCTGATGGCCGACTGCTTCGGCCTCGAACTCGACGAGGTGAAGTTCAGCTACGAGCTTGGCGCCTGCACCAAGGACGTCGACCTCGGCTGGTACACCCTGCCCAAGGGATCACTCGGCGGCAACTACATCAAGTACCAGGGCATGGTCGGTGGCGTACCGAAGATCGAAACCCATCTCGAATGGCAGATGACCCCGCACACCGACCCGAGCTGGGATATCAAGGGCTGCTACATCACTCAGGTCATGGGTGACCCGTGCGTCTACAACAAGCACATGATCTTCCCGAAGCCCGGCGTCGACCTGTCCGACCCGACGAGCTTCGCTTCCATCGGCATGACCGTCACGGGTCTGCCGGCGCTGAACGCCATCAAGTCGGTGGTGGCCGCCCGTCCGGGTCTGCTCACCAGCGCCGACCTGCCGCTGCGTGGGTTCGCCGGTCGCTTCAGGTGAGCGTCAGCGCCGGTCCGATCCAGCGTCGCAGGTAGGCCCGCAGGCGCGCGCCCGAGCGCGGCGGGTCGGTCGGCGCGACGATCATCGACTGGATGTTGCGTAGCAGGAACTCGATGAGTTCGTCGAGTGTGGTGTCCTCGTAACCTATTGCTGCCCAATCAATATGGGTGTGCCGGAGCATGGTTCGGCAGCGGGTGATGACATCTGGCGTGAGCATGCCGCGGCTGAAGCTGTTGGTGCGGTCATTGGCCAGGAGCAATTCCAGTAGCGGCTCGTGGGGGAGCCGCTCGATGATGTGCGCAACCACCTCGACGAGCTGTTCGGTGACATCCAGGTTCGCGGTCATGGCCCCGATGTCGGTGACGAAACCCTCGAGGCTCACCTCGGCCACCGCGGTGAACAGGTCCTCGGTGCCGGTGAAGTAGCGGTAGATGGTCCTGCGGGTGATGCCGAGTGAGTCGGCCACGTCGGCCAGCGCGGTCGCACCGGCGCCGCGCTCGTCGATCATCGTCCGCGTGGCATCGATGATCCGTTTGCGCGCCTCGGCGTCGTCGGCCGGTGGTGCACCGCCCCATCCTTTGCGTCCCACGACGTTGACTCTTCCAGATCCTTCGACTAACAATGCACAAGTTACACAATGCGACAAAGTGTGTAATCAATTGATCTGGGAGGGTCCGATGACCGATCTCGAGGTGCGCCGGCCGAAGTTCGACTTCACCGCGGACGTGCCGTGGAACTGGAACCCGCAGAATCCGGCGTTCTCGTTCTTCATGAACGCGACATCGATGCTGGCCGTAGGGTTCGAGCAGATGATCGTCGCCGCGGTTCAGGAAGCAAAACCGCTGATCACCGATCCCGCCGTCGCCGCCGAGGCGACGGCCTTCCTGCGTCAGGAAGCCCAGCACTCCAGCACCCACCGCAAGCACGTCACGGCGCTGATCAAGAGCTATCCCGGACTGCAGCAGACCTTCGACGCCGTGACGGCCAGCTTCGACCGGGTCACCGCCACCACGCCGCTGGAGTTCCGGCTGGCCTATGTCGCCGACCTCGAGGCGACCTTCACGCCGAGCTTCAAGATGATGCTGGACAACGACGACGCGCTGTTCCGGCCGGGCGACGAACGCGTCGCCTCGCTACTGGTATGGCACTTCGTCGAAGAGGTGGAGCACCGCAGTTCGGCGCTGGTCATCTACGACGCCGTCGTGGGCAGCAGTTGGTACCGGCTGCGGGCGCTACCCGGGGTGGTCAAGCACATGATCGGGGTGCTGGCTATCATCGCCGACGGCGCCAACGCGCACATCCCCGAGGAGGAGCGGCAGGTGGACGCCCGCACGCTGCTGCCGGCCTACGGGATGCGCCAGGCACTGCGACAGAAACTCGGGCGGGCAGGCGGTGGGCCGGGAACTGCCTTCGCCGCCGTGCCGCGGAGGCAACGGATGGTCGCCGCCGGCCGGGTGTTGCTC
>NZ_JBOGDD010000021.1:0-8242 GCF_050701675.1 Mycobacterium sp.
CGGTCATGCCTCAGTAAGCAATCCAGGACCTCGATTTCATCCGGACCACCGTTGCCCAACGAATGCGTATGGCATACGCTTTCGGCTATGACGCAGCGACCGTGTTGATCAGTGGCGCCGGAATCGCAGGGCCAGCGCTGGCCTTCTGGCTGGCGGGCAACGGTTATCGGGTGGTGGTCGTCGAGTCGGCACCGGGGATCCGCCCTGGAGGTCAAACCGTGGACCTGCGGGGCGCCGGTGCCGACGTGGTGCAGCGCATGGGTCTGCTCGACGAACTGAAGCGCCGTTCGATGGACCAGTCAGGCATCGCCTGGGTGGCGCCGAACGGACGGCGCCGGGCGGAGATGCCGGTCGAGGCATTCGACGGCAACGGCGTGGTCTCCAAGCTCGAGATCCTGCGTGGCGATCTCGTCGACGTGCTGTACCAATCCACCAGGGAACGCGTCGATTATCGTTTCAGCACACGCATTTCCGAACTGCATGCCAACGATGAGGGCGTGGACGCGACACTGAGCGACGGCACCCGACTCACGGCTGATCTGGTCGTCGGCGCTGACGGCCCCCACTCGTCGGTGCGAAGGCTGGTCTTCGGACCGGAGGACAGTTTCGTCAAGCCGCTGGGCGGCTATCACGCGTGGTTCACCGCACCGGATCGCGTTGGCCTCGACGGGTGGTACCTGATGTACCAGGCCGCGGGTGGCCTCAACGCCTCGATGCGCCCATCGCATGATCAGTCGACCGCCAAGGCAGGCTTGGCCTTTCGTTCCGCACCGCTGACCTACGACCGACACGACCTCGACGCTCAGCGTCGACTGCTCGTGGAGAGGTTCGCCGGTGCGGGATGGCAGTGCGATGCACTGTTGGCGGCCGCCGAGGACGCGGACGACTTCTACTTCGACGCCTTCGCCCAGGTGCACATGGAAACGTTCTCGTCGGGCCGAGCGACCCTGGTCGGCGACGCGGGTTACTGCGCCTCACCGTTGAGCGGCATGGGAACCAGCCTCGCACTGGTCGGCGCCTATCTCCTCGCGGGTGAATTGGGTCCCGCGGCAGATACTCTCACCATCGAACACGTCGACCGAGCGCTCGCGAGCTACGGCAGGTTGATGCGGCCCTACATCGACAAGTGCCAGGATCTGCCGGCCGGCATCGACGGCTACGCACCGATGTCCAATTCCGACATCGTGGTCACGGCGTTGGTGATGAAGTGGATGCAGCGCTGGCCGTTTCGCTCCTTCGCGGCCAAGAAGTACTTCACCACCGCCGACTCGATAGAACTACCGACCTACGGAGGCCAGCGGGCCGCGCCCTAGATCGACCGTGCCAGAAGGTCGACACGGCCACGTCAGGAGCCCTCTGGAGCGCTCCGCACGGCAGCCGCAGCGGCACGAATCTGTGGGGTCACCAACATCACCTGGCCGAGGACACCGTTGACGAATCCCGGCGAGTCATCGGTGGACAGACTCTTGGCCAGCTCGACGGCCTCGTCGACGGCGACCGGTTCGGGAACGTCGTCGGCGTGGAGTAGCTCCCACACCGCCACCCGCAGCACTGCCCGATCGACCGCGGGCAGTCGCTCCAACGTCCAGCCCTGGAGGTGGGCGGAGATCAGATCGTCGATGTGCGCGGCGTGCTCGGTGACACCGTGTGCGACGGTGACCGTATACGGGTTCAGGGTCGAGACCTCGGAGTCGCTCTCCGCCAGGGTGTTGCGTCCATCGGCGATCTCAGCGGGCGTCAGCCCACGCGCCTCTGCCTCGAAGAGCAGGTCGACCGCGCGCTTGCGGGCCTGGTGGCGGCCACGGTCCCCGCGACGGTCAGGCATTCACCCGACCCAGGTAACTGCCGTCACGCGAGTCGACCTTCAGCTTGTCACCGGTGTTGATGAACAACGGCACGTTGATCTGGGCGCCGGTCTCCATGGTGGCGGGCTTGGTGCCCGCGCTGGACCGGTCCCCCTGCAGTCCGGGATCGGTATGGGAGACGATCAGCTCGACCGTCACCGGCAGCTCCAGGTAGAGCGGCGCGCCCTCACTGAACGCGACCTGCACCGGCATGCCCTCGAGCAGGTAGTTCGCCGCGTCACCGACCAGGGTCTCCGGCAGCGGGTGCTGTTCGAAGTCCTGCGCGTCCATGAACACGAAGTCGGTGCCATCGCGATACAGGTACGTGGTGTCGCGACGATCGACGGTGGCGGTCTCCACCTTGACGCCCGCGTTGTACGTCTTGTCGACGACCTTTCCGGAGAGGACGTTCTTGAGCTTGGTTCGCACGAACGCGGGGCCCTTGCCAGGCTTGACGTGCTGGAACTCGGTGATCTGCCACAGCTGGCCGTCGATCTGCAGGACGAGCCCATTCTTGAAGTCGGCGGTCGATGCCACGGTCGGTACTACTCCTAGCCTCTTTTAGAGAATCGCCAGTTCCTTGGGGAACCGGGTCAGCAACTCAGGTGTGGGTGCATCGTCACTGCCCACGACCAGCGTGTCCTCGATGCGGACACCGCCATGGCCGGGCAGATAGACGCCGGGCTCCACGGTTACCGCGGAGCCAGCAAGCAGTGTACCGGCGGATGAGGCGCTGATCCCCGGCGCTTCGTGGATCTGCAGCCCGACACCGTGGCCGAGGCCGTGACCGAAGTTCTCCGCGAAGCCCGCATCGGCGATGACCTGGCGCGACGCGCCGTCCACGTCCGACAGCGACACCCCGGGCGCGAGCGCGTCGGTGCCGACCCGCTGAGCGGTGGCGACCAGGTCGTAGACGTCGAGCTGCCACTGCGCCACCGGGGACAGCACGAACGTTCGCGTCATGTCCGAGTGATAGCCGGCGACCAGCGCACCGAAGTCGATCTTCACGAAGTCGCCCGACGCCAGCACGGAATCGGTCGGCCGGTGGTGAGGGATCGCCGAGTTCGGGCCTGCGGCCACGATCGTCTCGAAGGACACGCCGTCGGCACCGTGGTCGAGCATCCGCGACTCCAGGTCGCGCCTCACCTCCTTCTCGGTGCGACCGGACCGTAGACCACCCGCCGCCACCAGGTCGGCGAGCGCCGCGTCGGCGGCCTCGCACGCCAACCGCAGTAGCGCGATCTCGCCGGCGTCCTTGACCTCGCGAAGCGCCTCGACCGCACCGGCCGCCCTCCGCAATTCGACGTCGCCCGCGGCCTTCTTCAGCAGCACGTGGCCGTCGACCGTCACCACGTGGCTCTCGAAGCCGAGCCGTCGCACGCCGCACCCGGCCGCAAGGGCCGTCAGATGAGGCCCACAGGATCGATCGATGACGATCTCGGCGTCAGGGGACTGCTGTGCGGCCTGGGTCTGGTACCGCCCATCGGTCGCGAGTACCGGAACCTCGTCGTCGACACGAATCAGTAGCGCGGCGTTCGATCCGGTGAAACCGGACAGATATCGCACGTTGACCAGGTCTGTTACCAGCATGGCGTCCAACTCGGCGGCGGCGAGTCTGCGACGCAGGCGGGCCCGGCGCTGTGAAATCGTCACAGCGCCTGACGGTACTCGCTACGCTGTGCCCCCATGAGTAAGTGGTTGCTGCGCGGACTGGTGTTCGCGGCCCTGATGGTCATCATCCGATTGCTTCAGGGAGCCCTGATCAACCTGATGGAAAGCCAGGCGCTGTTGATCAGCGTGATCCTGGTCGTGGTGTTCGCCATCGCGGCGTTCCTGTGGGGTTTGATCGACGGCCGCGGCGACGCGCAGGCCAATCCCGATCCCGACCGCCGGGCCGACCTCGCCATGACCTGGCTAGTGGCCGGCCTGTTCGCGGGCATCGTCAGCGGCTTCGTGGCGTGGTTCATCTCGCTCTTCTACCAGAACCTGTACGCCGAGGGTCTGCTCAACGAGGTGACCACGTTCGCCGCGTTCACCGCGCTGCTGATGTTCGTCTTCGCCATCGGAGGCGTTGCACTCGGCCGTGGGCTCGTGGATCGCAAGGCGCCGCCGGTTCAGCGTCACACCATCGATGGCGACCGCGCCGACACCGACGTGTTCGAGGCCGTCCGCGACGACGAGGCACCGGTGCACTCCGGCGCCTCCACCGGTGACGAGACCACCCCGGTGAGCGTCGAGAAGAACTCTTAGCCGCTCTCCGCGAGGTAGCGCAGGGCGAGCAGGTAGCCCTGCACGCCGAGTCCGACGATCACGCCCGTAGCGATGGCACTCAGGTACGAGTGGTGCCGAAACTCTTCGCGCGCATGCACGTTCGAGATGTGGACCTCGATCAGCGGCGCAGTCAGCTCCGAACACGCGTCCCGAAGTGCCACCGAGGTGTGAGTCAACGCGCCGGCATTGAGCACGACGGGCTCCCCCGCGTCGGCGGCGTCGTGAACCCAGCCGAGTAACTCGGCCTCGCTATCTGACTGTCGCACCAGGACTTTCAGACCGAGCTCAGCGGCTTCGCGCTCGATGATCCCGACCAGATCGTCGAACGTGGTCCTGCCGTAGACCTCCGGTTGACGGCGCCCGAGCCTGCCCAGATTGGGGCCGTTGAGTACGTTGACGGTCACCGAATCGTTCATTGGGCCGCGATCTCCGAGTAGGCGGCGACCAGCAGCGCGGGATCCGGGCCCTCGAGCCTTCCCGGCTTGGCCAGACCCTCGAGGACCACGAATCGCAAGACGCCGGAACGGGTCTTCTTGTCGCCGGCCATGTACTCGAGCAGCTGCGGGAACGCATCGGCGTCGTAGGTCACCGGAAGGCCGAGCGCTGTCAGGACGGTGCGGTGGCGATCGGCGGTCTCGTCGTCGAGGCGCCCGGCCAGCCTGCCCAGCTCCGCCGCGTAGACAAGCCCAACCGACACCGCCGCTCCATGGCGCCACCGGTAGCGCTCTCGGCGCTCGATCGCGTGGGCCAGGGTGTGTCCGTAGTTGAGGATCTCGCGCAGCTGCGATTCCCTCTCGTCCGCGGCGACGACCTCGGCCTTGACCACCACCGAGCGGCGGATGAGTTCGGGCAGGACCGGACCCCTGGGGTCGAGTGCCGCTTCCGGGTCGGCTTCGATCATGTCGAGGATCACGGGGTCGGCGATGAACCCGGCCTTGACGATCTCCGCCATGCCCGCCACGATCTCGTTGCGCGGCAACGTCTCCAACGTCGCCAAGTCGATGAGCACCGCGAGTGGCTGATGGAACGCACCGACGAGGTTCTTGCCTGCGTCCGTGTTGATTCCGGTCTTGCCACCGACTGCGGCGTCCACCATGCCAAGCAGCGTGGTAGGCACGTGCACGACGTCGACGCCGCGCAGCCACGTGGCCGCGGCGAATCCGCTGACGTCGGTGGCCGCGCCGCCGCCCAGGCTCACGACCGCATCTTGGCGACCGATGCCGATGCGGCCCAACACATCCCAGATGAAGCCGACGACGGGAAGCTCCTTGCCCGCCTCCGCGTCTGGGATCTCGATGCGATGCGCATCGATTCCCTTGTCGGACAGATGGTGCCGAATCGCCTCGGCGGTTTGGTTCAGCACCGGTTGATGCAGGATGGCCACCCGGTGGCGGCCGTCGAGCACGCGGGCCAGGTCGTCGAGCAGCCCTCTCCCGATGATCACCGGGTAGGGGCTGTCGACCAGGACCTCGACGGTGACGGGTTCAGTCATTGCGCGCCTCTGCTCGACGGGCCAGCGCCGCGGGACTCGGCGGCGCCTCGGTGGTGGGTGCGGGGTTCAGGACCGTGGGGAGTCTGCGCCACGCCGGCCTGCGGCGGCGCTTCGCGGGCGGCCGTTCAGTGGCCGCGCTCTCCATTCGTTGCACGATGTGGCGCACCACCGCCCCCGGATTGCGCCGATTGGTGTTGATCCGCAGCGTCGCCACCTGCCGGTACAGCGGGACGCGCTGCGCCATCAATTCTCGGAACCTCTCCCCCGGGTCGCCGCCCGCGAGCAGCGGCCTGGCCGTTCCGCCGGTTGTGCGCCGGATGCCCTCGGCCGCAGTGATTTCGAGGTAGATGACCGTGTGGCCGACGAGCGCGTCACGGACTTCTGGCGTCGTGATGGCGCCGCCTCCGAGGGAGACCACCCCGTCGTGTTCGGCCAGCGCTGCGCGGACGACGTCTGCCTCGATGCGGCGGAACTGCGCCTCGCCCTCGACGAAGATGTCCGCGATGCTGCGGCCCGTGGTCTCGACGATCTTGGCATCGGTGTCGAGCAGCGGCACGCCAAGTGCCTTGGCGAGGCGGCGCCCGATGGTGGACTTGCCCGACCCGGGCATGCCCACGAGCACGGCCCTTGGCGCCATCAGCCCGACGCCTGCACGGGTTCGACCACGTGTTGGCGCTTCGCGACGCTCGCCAGGTAGCCGTCGACGTTGGCCTTGGTCTCGGCCAGCGAGTCGCCGCCGAACTTCTCCAGCGCGGCACGGGCCAGCACCAGCGCCACCATCGTCTCGACGACGACGGCCGCGGCGGGCACCGCGCACACGTCGGAGCGCTGGTGAATGGCAACGGCTTCCTCACCGGTCGCCATGTCGACCGTCGCCAGTGCCCGCGGCACGGTCGAAATGGGCTTCATCGCGGCCCGTACCCGCAGTGCCTGACCGTTGGTCATACCGCCCTCCAAACCGCCTGCGCGGTTGGTCGAGCGCATCACCCCGTCGGGGCCCGGATAGATCTCGTCGTGGGCCACGCTGCCGCGGCGGCGTGCGGTCTCGAAGCCGTCGCCGATCTCGACGCCCTTGATGGCCTGGATTCCCATCACGGCGGCCGCCAGCTGACTGTCGAGCCGGTTGTCGCCGCTGGTGAACGACCCAAGACCGATGGGCAGCCCGTCGACGACGACCTCGACGACGCCGCCGAGCGTGTCGCCGTCCTTCTTGGCATCCTCGATCTCGGCGATCATGGACTGCTCGGCCGCTTCGTCGAACGCCCGAACCGGACTGTCATCGATGCGGGCCAGGTCCTGCGGCCGCGGCGGCGGCCCGTCATAGGGCTTCGACGCGCCGATCGCGATGACGTGTGAGAGCACCTCGACTCCCAGCGCCTGGCGCAGGAACTCCCTGGCGACGGTGCCTGCGGCAACGCGGGCGGCGGTCTCGCGGGCGCTGGCCCGCTCCAGCACCGGGCGCGCGTCGTCGAAGCCGTACTTGAGCATGCCCGCGTAGTCGGCGTGCCCCGGCCGTGGCCGGGTCAGCGGCGCGTTGCGCGCTCCGTCGAGCTCAGCCTGGTCGACGGGGTCGGCTGCCATCACGGTTTCCCACTTGGGCCACTCGGTGTTGCCGATCTCGATGGCGATCGGACCGCCGAGGGTGAGGCCGTGGCGTACCCCGGCCAACACGGTGACGGCGTCGGCTTCGAACTTCATCCTGGCCCCGCGGCCGTAGCCCAGCCTGCGGCGCTTCAACTGCCCGGCAATGTCCTCGGACGTGATCTCGAGGCCGGCCACCATACCCTCGACCAGCGCCACCAAGGCGCGGCCGTGGGATTCACCAGCTGTGGTCCATCGCAACACGCGTCCCATCTTCCCATGGCAGCCCCGACCTGACGTAATCCCTCATACCAGGGTGCGCTGCAGCAGCAAGGTGTCGACGAACCTGTCGTGCTTGTAGCCGACATTCCTCAGGCGGCCCGCGTCGGTGAAGCCGAACCGGCGGTGCAACTCGACGGAGGCGGGATCGCCCGTGTCGGCAATCACCGCGACCACCTCCCTGATGCCTCTGCCCGCGCTCGCTCGGAGCAACCCCCGCATCAGTTCGGTGCCACAACCCTGCCCGACGGCCCGCGGCGCGACGTACACCGAGTCCTCGACCGTCGACCGATAGGCCGGTCGCGTCTTCCACGGTGCGCAGTAGGCGTAGCCGGCGACGGCACCCACGCGTTCGGTGACGATGAACGGCAGGTCTGCGCCGGTGATCGAGTCGAAGCGCAGTCGCCACTCCTCCCTGTCGGGCGGATCGAGCTCGAAGGTGGCGACGCTGGTGCGCACGTAGTGGGCGTAGATCTCCGCGATCGCATCCAGGTCGTCGAGTGTGGCGGCGCGTGTGGACATGGTCGGTCTCCCCCGTTCGAATCAACGGTAGGTCTAGAGGGCCACCAGGGCGACCGCTGCGAGCGTCGCGACGCACATCGACGGTCCGTGCGGCACGGTGATCGCCCCGGTGCCCCGAGTCCGTACGACGACGACGATCCCCCACAGCGCCGTCAGCAGTGGCGCCGCGATCGCCGCGAGCACCCAGGCATCGACCCCGAACGCGCCAGTCAGCGCACCGACGCCGATGGCCAACTTGACGTCCCCCGCGCCC
>NZ_JBOGDD010000022.1:0-15740 GCF_050701675.1 Mycobacterium sp.
GGCCGACGACGCTGACCGGCCCCTGCGCGATGGCCGCGAGAAGGTGCATCGACAGCGTCGGCAGCGTCCGGACCGAGGCCACCAACCGCTCCGGGCAGCGTTCCGCCATGAAGTCGCGCTCGGCGTCACCGTCCTCGTCGGTATCGAACTTGTCACCGACCGCGCCGACCAGTTGATTGATGTCGGCGATGAGCACCGACTTGGTTTTCATGGAAACCATCTTGCCATCGCAGGCCTCGCGTCGTACATTGTTTCCATGGAAACAATATCCTATCAAGCGATGGGAGAAGACTCGTGAAGGCAGCAGTGGTCGAGAATTGGGGCCTCGCGCCCGTCTACCAGGATTTTCCGGAGCCGGCCGCCCGAGACGGTCAAGTGGTCGCAGCCGTGGAGGCATCGGCGCTGACCAACCTGAGCCGAGGATTGATGTCGGGAAAGCACTACGCCAGCAGGGAGATTCAATTACCGGCCATCCCGGGTGTCGACGGGGTGGCCCGCCTCGACGACGGCCGCCGCGTGTACACCGGCGCGCTGGCACCCTACGGAATGATGGCCGAGCGGACGTTGATCAACCCGGCTGGAGCAATCGAGCTGCCCGACGGAGTCGACTCCGTTACCGCCGCCGCCATCCCCAATCCCGGCATGTCGGCGTGGATGTCGCTCGAATACGCGGCGGCGGTGAAACCGGGTGATCGCGTCTTGGTGCTTGGCGCCACCGGAGTCACCGGCTCGACGGCCACGCAGCTCGCGAAGTCGGTTTTCGGCGCGGGCCACGTCGTGGTGATGGGCCGCGACGCCACCCGCCTGGACTGGTTGCGCACGGTCGGGGCCGATGAGGCCATCGCGCTCGGTGACGAGGACGCCTTCGCCAGGGTCGGCGCGTTGCATGGCGAGCGGCCGTTCGACGCGGTGCTCGACTACCTGTGGGGCACGCCCGCCGAGCGCGTCCTCGCCGCGTTGTCCGACAGCCATCCCGCGGCGCACCATCACGCGACCCGGTTCATCCAGATCGGCTCGATGGCGGGCCTGACCATGACCCTGCCCGCGGGCATCCTCCGCAGCACGGGCATCACCATGTCCGGCGTCGGACTCGGCAGCGTGCCACCGGAAGTACTCGGCCGAGCGCGTATCGAGGCACTGCCGAAGCTGTTCACCATGGTGGCCGGAGGCCAGCTGCAGCTGCGCGTCCAGACACGCAGGCTGGCCGACGTCGAGCAGGCGTGGACCGCGGCCGAGCCGTCGGGCACCCGGGTGGTACTGGTGCCCTAGCCGAAGCGGCCGGAGATGTAGTCCTCCGTCGCCTTCTGCGTCGGGTTGGAGAAGATCTTCTCGGTGTCGTCGATCTCGATCAGCTTGCCCGGCTTGCCCGTCGCCTCCAGGTTGAAGAACGCGGTCTGATCGCTGACCCTGGCGGCCTGCTGCATGTTGTGCGTGACGATGACGATGGTGAAGTCCAGCTTCAACTCGGAGATGAGGTCCTCGATCGCCAGCGTCGAGATGGGGTCGAGCGCCGAGCACGGCTCGTCCATCAGCAGCACGTCGGGTTGCACGGCGATGGCACGGGCGATGCACAACCGCTGCTGCTGGCCGCCGGAGAGCCCGCCGCCGGGCTTCTCCAGCCGGTCCTTGACCTCGTTCCACAGGTTGGCGCCCTTGAGCGAACGCTCCGCCACCTCGTCGAGCACCTTCTTGCTGTGCCTGCCCTGCAGCTTCAACCCGGCCACCACGTTGTCGCGAATCGACATGGTGGGGAAGGGATTCGGCCGCTGGAACACCATGCCGATGGTCTTGCGGACACCGACCGGATCGACGCCGGCACCGTAGATGTCCTCGCCGTCGAGCAGCACGGAGCCCTCGACGCGGGCGCCGGGAATGACCTCGTGCATGCGGTTGAGCGTGCGCAGCACCGTCGACTTGCCGCAGCCCGACGGGCCGATGAACGCCGTAACACTGCGCGGCTGCACCGACAGTGCTACCTCGGACACGGCGTGGAACGACCCGTAGTAGATGTTGACGTCTTTGAGATCGAGGCGCTTGGCCACGGGTAGCTCCTAAACCTTCTTGGGGACTAAACCTTTTTGGGAGAGAACACTTTTGCGACGAGCCGCGCCGCGATGTTGAGGATGGCGATCAGCAGGACCAGCGTCAGCGCAGCACCCCACAGCCGGTCCGTGGGGATGGGGTTGGCACCGGCGCCGGCCGAGATCTGGTCGTACATCATGCCGGGCAGCGAGCCCATGAAACCGCCGAACATGTCGAAGTTGATGGCCGCCGCGTAGCCGACCAGGATCAGCAGCGGTGCCGTCTCGCCCATCACGCGGGCCAGCGCCAGCATCACGCCCGTCACGATGCCCGACAGCGCGGTCGGGATGACGATGCGCACGATGGTCTTCCACTTCGGCACGCCCAGTGCATAACTGGCCTCGCGAAGGTCCATCGGCACGATGCGCAGCATCTCCTCGGTGGCCCGCACGATGACCGGAATCATCAACAGCACCAGCGCGAGGGAAACCGCGAACCCCGACCGCTCGAACCCGAGGGTTGCGACCCAGAGCGCATAGATGAAGAGTGCGGCCACGATCGACGGCACCCCGGTGAGGATGTCGACCATGAACGTGGTGATCTTGCCAAGCCTGGTCCCCCCGCCGTACTCGACGAGATACACCGCGACCATCACGCCGACGGGAATCGAGATGATCGAGCAGACGATGCCCTGCAGCAGGGTGCCCGCGATGGCGTGATACACACCGCCACCCGGCGAGAACGCGGTGGTGCCCGCCTGCGAGTTGGTGAACCACGTCGCGGTCGTGACCGCCGCCAGGCCCTTGCTGATGACCGAGTAGAGCACCCAGATCAGCGGCACCAGCGCCACCAGGACCGACGCCGAGACCAGCACGGTCGCAAGGTTGTTGGTGATCTTGCGCCTGGCGCTGACGCCCTGGAAGGTGGGGGCCTTGACCGGCTTGTCCAAGGTGGCGGTCATTTGGCACCCCTTCCGGCGACCGCGGCGCGCGCCAACGAGTTCACCACGAACGTCAGGATGAACAGCACCAGACCAGCCGCGATGTAAGCGCCCGCCTTGTACTGGTCGTTGAACTCGCTTGCGGCGGAGGCGATCTTGCTGGCGAACGTGTAGCCGCCATCGAAGAGCGACCAACCGAACGCCGTCTGCGTGCCGCGCAGGATGATCAGCAGGGCAATGGTCTCACCGAGGGCCCGGCCGAGGCCGAGCATCGCGCCGCTGATGTAGCCCGACAGCCCGAACGGCAGCACCGTCGTCCTGACGACCTCCCACCTGGTGGCGCCCAGCGCCAGGGCCGCCTCGATCTGACCGCGGGGCGTCTGAATGAACACCTCGCGGGAGACCGCCGTGATGATCGGCAGGATCATCACCGCCAGAACGATGCCGGCGGTGAAGATCGTTCCGCCGCCCGCCACCGACGCGGTGCCGGTCTTGAACAGGAACAGCCAGTCGAGGTTGGTGTTGAGCCACAGTGCGAAGGGCTTGAGCACGGGCGCCAGCACGTAGAGACCCCACACGCCGTAGACGATGGACGGCACGGCGGCCAGAAGGTCGACGACGTACGCCAACGGCCCTGCCAGCCGCCGCGGGGAGTACTGGGTGAGGAAGATCGCGATGCCCAGCGCGACGGGCATCGCCAGCACCAGGGCGAACACCGAGACGAACACGGTCACCTGAATCAGGTCCAGGATGCCAAAGTGCATCGCGGAGGTGTCCGTAGTGATCCAGTTGCCGCCGTAGGTGAAGAAGTTCGCCTCGTTGCGACTCAGGGCGGGAACCGCACGCCACAGCAGGAACACCCCGATCGCCGCGATGAGAACGACGATCAGGACGCCTGCACCCTCGGCGAGACCGCCGAAGATCCTGTCCCCCAACCGCACTTTCGCGCCCTTGGAGGGGTTGGTGGAGATCGGGTCAGGTGAGGGAAACGGCGAAGCGATCACTTCGCCCGATCCCGCACCGGTTGGGTTCGGTGTCGTCACTGTCATCCCGTTGTCGGTCATCGGTACCAGAGCCCATCCTCACCGCGTTGTCGGCGGTACGCCAGCCGTCTAGGCAATTGCGTCGACGGACTTGAGCAACCGCTCCTTGAAGCCGTCGGGCAGCGGAACGAACCCGGCCGCCGACAAGGCGGCCTGGCCCTGGTTAGCCGATACCGTCAGGAACGACTTGACCGCAGCGGCGGTGTCGGTGTCGTAGCCCTTCGAGCAGACGATCTCGTAGGTGGCCAGCATCAGCGGGTACGCGCCGGCTTCCTTGGAGGCGTACAGCGCGTTGAGGTCCAGCGTGAGGTCCAGGCCCTCGGCCTTGAACTTGGCGTCACCGACGGCCTTGGCGGTCGTCTCGTCGGTCAGTGCAACCGCACCCGCGCCGCTGTCGATCTGCGCGAACGGCAGATTCGCCGCCGCCGCCGGGCTCTTCTCGACGTACCCGATGGCACCTGGCGTCGCCTGCACGGCCTGCACGACGCCTGACGACTTCTGCGCGCCCTCACCCGCACCGCCCTGGAACTCCTTGCCCGCGCCCTTGGTCCAGGCCTGTGGTGCCGCGGCGCCCAGATACGTCTGGAAGTTGTCGGTGGTGCCCGACGAGTCCGACCGGTAGATCGGCGTGATCTTGGTGTCCGGCAGGGTCGCGCCACTGTTGAGCGCGGCGATGGCCGGGTCGTTCCACGTGGTGATGGCACCGGTGAAGATCTTGGACAGCACGTCGGCGTTCACGACGAGGTTGTCGACGCCCTCGACGTTGTACGCCATCGCGACAGGGCCGAACACCAGCGGCAGGTTCCACGCCGGGTTTCCGCCGCAGCGCTGGGCGGCCGGATCGACCTGGTCGGCGGCAAGTGCCGAGTCGGAGCCCGCGAAGTCGACCTGCTTGGCGATGAACTGCGTCACACCCGCGCCCGAACCGGTCGGGTTGTAGGCCAGGGACTTGCCCGAGCAAGCCTCACCCCAGGCCTTGTTGAACTCGGCGATGGCGTTCTGCTGGGCCGTCGAACCCTCGGCGGTCAGGGAGGACTTGCCGCCGCAGTCGGCTGCGGCGGCCGCGGACGATCCCGAGGCCGATCCCGATGCGCTGCTTGACGAGGTTCCGGAGTTGTTGTCACTGCCGCATGCGGTCATCGTCATCGCGGCGAGCGCCGCTGCCGATAGTGTCGTGCCAAGCACCTTGCCAAAGCGATTGAGCTTCACTTATCCCACTTTCGATTCGTCTGCCTCAGGACTCCCCGGCAACGTATGCGCCGCCGGTGGACGGATCGCGGACGAAAAGTGAACGAGCGGTGAACAGGCTCAGCGATTTCACAGCTGAGGGGCTAACGCAGGGTGTACGCCACGTCCGCGGCGAAGACCGAGAATCCCAGCCGTTCGTACGTCTTCACCGCCGCCGAGTTATCTGCCTCGACGTAAAGGGTCACCTCGGAGTCGGGCCCGAGCCGGTCCGCGAGGTGGTGCAGTCCGACGAGGGTCAGAGTGGCCCCCAGCCCCCGGCCCTGAGACTGCGGATCGACGCCGACGATGTAGACCTCACCAAGCCCCGCGTCATGCACCTTGGTCCAGTGGAACCCCAGCAACGCGCCGCTCTTCTGATCGAACGCCAGGAACAACCCTTCGGGGTCGAACCACGACTCACCGCGTCGCTCCGCGATGTCCGCCTCGGTCCAGCCGCCCTGCTCGGGATGCCAGGAGAACGCGGCGTTGTTGACGCGCAGCAGCTCGGCATCGTCGTCCGGGCCCGCGTAGGTCCGCAGCAGCACGTCGTCCCTTGGCGCGAGCGGCGGGAGGTCACTGAGCGGGCGGCGCATCTGCAGCAGCTCGCGCGCGGCGACCAGGCCGAGCGCGGCGGCCGTGCCCCTCGCGGGCGCGAGGTTGCCGTGCGCCCAGACCCGGGCGCCCGGGCCACCCTCGGCGAGGCCGGTGCGGATCAATTCGGACCCGATGCCACGCCTGCGGGCGTCGGGCGCGACCGCGACCTCGGCCATGGCGGGCGCGTCGTCCGCCGCTGGGACCAGATCGAGGTAGCCGACTATCGCGTCGTCGAGCTCGGCGACGAGGTGCCTGGTGCGGTCGTGGTGCAGATCACGGAGCACCTGATCGCCGACGGGCGCCGTGCCGTCGTGCGCAGTGGCGGCGTCGAGGACTGCGGTGATGCGGCGGCGGTCATCTTCGGAAAGGCCTGTCCGCCAAGCGATTACATTCACTGCGCGCGAAGAGGGTCGCCTAGGCCGTCGGGGCGCCCCGCCGGCTCCTGGTCGTAGGCTGCCGAGTCGTCGAGGTCGTCGTCACCGTAGTCGGACTCCGGGACCGGCGGTCGGCCGCGCGCGGGCCGCACGGCCTTGTAGCCGACGTTGCGGACGGTACCGATCAACGACTCGTACTCGGGGCCGAGCTTCGCGCGCAGACGTCGCACGTGCACGTCGACGGTGCGAGTGCCACCGAAGAAGTCGTAGCCCCAGACCTCCTGGAGCAACTGCGCCCTGGTGAACACCCGGCCCGCGTGCTGGGCCAGATACTTCAGCAGCTCGAACTCCTTGTACGTGAGGTCGAGCGGGCGACCACGGAGCCGTGCGGTGTAGGTGCCCTCGTCGATGACGAGCTCACCGAGATTGACCTTGCCCGCGCTCTCCTGGTCCGCGGCGCCGCCACGGCGACCGACGAGCAGTCGCAGCCTGGCGTCGATCTCGGCCGGTCCCGTGCTCGGCAGCAGGATCTCGTCGAGACCCCATTCGACGTTGACGGCCACCAGGCCACCTTCGTTCACGACCGCGACGACGGGGACCGACGTCCCCGTGCTGCCAAGCAGTCGGCACAGCCCGCGGGCGGCCGCCAGGTCCGTCCGGGCATCGACGATCGCCACGTCCGCGGTGCCCGCCTCGAGAAGCGAGGACACCTCGGTCGGCGCGGACCGCACGCTGTGCGCAAGCAGCGCAAGCGACGGCAGTACCGACTCGGGATGCGGGTCGACGGTCAGCAGCAACAGATCCAATGGGCCCTCCAGCGCATTTCGGTAAAATCACCCGACGTCGATGTCCGGGCAATCTCCCAGATTCATGGCTGACACGCGGCCGTTACCGGCCGACGCTGGGACAACGATAGCGTGCAACCTGCTGATTAGCCGCGCTGAGCGTGGAGCACCGGTTGCCGTAGTCCAGAATGTGCGAGTGCGCAAGCTGCTGATCGGACTCGTCGCGACGGTCGCGACGCTCGCGCTCGGCGCCGTCGGTGTCGACTTCGGTACGGCGATCTACGCCGAGTTCCACTGGGCCCGCGCCGTGCGCTCGTCCAACGATCTGCCGTTCGACCCGTGGGTGGGCATCCTCGGGTTTCCGTTCGTCACGCAAGCAATGCGTCACGACTACCGAGAGGTGGAGATCCGCGCAGGCGGAGTGGATCACCCCGTCGCCGGCAAGGTCTCCCTCGAGGCGACGCTGCACTCCGTCGACCTGACGGAGAGCTCTTGGCTCCTCCGGCCAGGCTCCAAGCTGCCGCTGACCGAGCTGGAGAGCCGCATCATCGTCGACTCGACGCACGTCGGCAGGTTCATGGGGATCAAGGATCTGCTCGTCGAAGCGCCACCGCAGGAGACCAACGACGCGACGGGCGGCACGACGGAGTCGGGCATCTCGGGGAGCCACGGACTGGTGTTCACGGGGACACCGGTCTCGGCGGGCTTCGACAAGCGGGTCAGCGTCTCGGTCGACCTCTCGACCGAGGGCGAAGACGAGACCACGCTGGTGTTCACCGCAACCGGTGTGCTCACCGGCGCCGGCACGGCCGACCAGCCGGTACCCGACGATCAGAAGCAGGCGGTCCTCGCGGCGTTCCACACCAGAATGCCGGGGATGAAGCTTCCGTTCGCCGTGACGCCCACCACCGAGGGCGCGCGGGGGTCCGACATCATCATCGAAGGCATCACCACGGGAGTAACGATCGCCCTGGACGGGTTTAGACAGAGATGAGCGCTTGCGCGAAGAACAGGGGGCACCGATGAGCGCTTCACTGCCGGTCGTCGTCGCGGTGCTCGTCGTCGCACTGGGGGCGGCGTTGGTGATCGGGCGGCTGATGACGCGGCGCGCGGGCGTGCTTCAGAGCACCGCGCCGGAATCACCCGATCTCGACACGTCCGACCTGGGCCTTGCCGAGGATCGGCCCACCGTGCTGCACTTCAGCGCGGACTGGTGCGGCCCGTGCGCAGGCGTCCGGCGCGTGGTCGACGAGGTGTGCGCGACGTTGCCAGGCGTCGCCCACGTGGAGATCGACATGGACGACAACCCCGCGGCAGCGCGGCGACTTTCGGTCCTGTCGTTGCCGACCACGTTCATCTTCGATGCCGACGGTCGCCAGCAGTACCGGGCCTCTGGCGTGCCCAAGGCCGCTGACCTGCGCTCGGCGCTCGAACCGCTATTGGCTTGACGAGGATGTCATTGGGTAGGCTGTCGGGCGTGTCCACCCGCGTCGAGCTCAGGCTCACCAAGCGCCGCGCAGTAGATCTGTGCCGCGTCGCGGGTTGCTGTTGTTGTTGTAGCTGCTGAGCAGCCACGCGTTCCTCGCGTCGCCCTCGGAGCAGCCTCTCTGGCATGCCCACGTCCAGCTCTCACGACATCAGGAGTTTTCCGTGCCGAATCAGACCAGTGAACAGGTCGACGTTCGCGGGCCACGCTTCGCAGCGTGGGTCACCACTGCCGTCATCGTCGCCACCCTCGTCGCGTCGGGATTCAGTTCCTACGCCGCAGCCGTAGTCCTCGGCCTGCAGGCCATCGTATTCGCGATCGGGGCGGTCGGCGGCCCTCGCAAGCACCCGTACGGCCGCGTGTTCGCGAAGTTCGTCGCTCCCCGGCTCGGACCGGTGACCGAGAAGGAGCCGGTGCCCCCGCTGAAGTTCGCCCAGCTGGTCGGGTTCGTGTTCGCCGTCGTCGGAACCGTCGGCTTCGCCACCGGACTGGTCACGCTCGGCCTGATCGCAACTGCGTTCGCGTTGATCGCGGCCTTCCTCAACGCGGCCTTCGGCATCTGCCTCGGCTGCCAGCTCTACCCGCTCGTCGCCCGTTTCCGCACTGCGCCCAACCCTGTCTGACTCTCCGACTTCACAAGCAACCGAAGGGATTTCATCCATGGCACGCTCCGACGTCCTGGTCACGACCGACTGGGCCGAGAGCAATCTCGACGCGCCGAACACCGTCTTCGTCGAGGTCGACGAGGACACCAGCGCCTACGACGGCGGCCACATCGCCGGGGCGGTCAAGCTGGACTGGAAGACCGATCTGCAGGATTCGGTGCGCCGCGACTTCGTCGACGCGCAGCAGTTCTCGAAGCTCCTGTCCGATCGCGGCATCGCCAACGACGACACGGTGATCCTCTACGGCGGCAACAACAACTGGTTCGCCGCGTACGCCTATTGGTACTTCAAGCTCTACGGCCACCAGGACGTCAAGCTGCTCGACGGCGGCCGCAAGAAGTGGGAGCTCGACGGCCGTCCACTGGTCTCGGAAGGGCCCGCCCGGCCTTCGACGTCCTATTCCGCGCAGGCGCCCGACAACACCATCCGCGCGTTCCGCGACGAGGTCATCGACGCCATCAACGTCAAGAACCTGGTCGACGTCCGCTCCCCCGATGAGTTCTCCGGCAAGATCCTCGCTCCCGCCCACCTGCCGCAGGAGCAGAGCCAGCGCCCCGGCCACATCCCCAGCGCCATCAACGTGCCGTGGAGCAAGGCGGCCAACGAGGACGGCACCTTCAAGTCCGACGACGACCTGGCCAAGCTGTACGCCGAGGCCGGCCTGGACGGACAGAAGGAGACCATCGCGTACTGCCGCATCGGTGAGCGTTCGTCGCACACCTGGTTCGTGCTGGCCGAACTCCTCGGCCACGAAAACGTCAAGAACTACGACGGCAGTTGGACGGAATACGGCTCCCTAGTGGGCGCCCCGATCGAGTTGGGAAGTTGATATGTGCTCTGCACCGAAGCAAGGACTGACGTTGCCCGCCAGCGTTGACCTCGAGAAGGAGACCGTGATCACGGGTCGAGTCCTCGACGGCTCCGGTCAGACCGTCGGTGGCGCGTTCGTGCGTCTGCTGGACTCGTCCGACGAGTTCACCGCCGAGGTCGTCGCATCGGCGACCGGTGACTTCCGGTTCTTCGCCGCGCCGGGGACGTGGACGCTTCGCGCCCTGTCGCCCGCGGGCAACGGAGACGCCAGCGTCGCGCCGTCGGGTGCGGGCATCCACGAAGTCGACGTCAAGGTCGCGTAGCCCCGGTCGCCTCGCCGCTGCCCGTCGGAACTAGACTTCACTCTCGTGGTGCTCTTCTTCGAGATCATGCTCGTCGTGGCGGTCGTCGTCATCACCTGGTTCGCCCTGTATGCGGTGTACCGGTTGATCACCGACGAATTGTGACCTCCGACGAGAACCCCGTCGACCCCACTGAGGCGACGGGATCGATCATTCCCGGCTCGGCCGACCGTGCCGTGGCGGCTGCCATCGAGCGCGCCAAGGTGACGGCCGCGCGCAACGTCCCGACGTTCGACGATCTGCCGATTCCCTCGGACACCGCGAACCTTCGCGAAGGCGTCAGCCTCAATGACGCGTTGCTGGCCCTGCTGCCGCTCGTCGGGGTGTGGCGCGGTGAGGGCACGGGCCGCGGCTCGGCAGGGGACTATCCGTTCGGCCAGCAGATCGTCGTCTCGCACGACGGGGGTGAGTACCTGAATTGGGAAGCCCGCTCCTGGCTGCTCTCGGAGTCCGGCGAATACCAGGGGCCGGGGCTCCGGGAGTCCGGGTTCTGGCGATTCGTGAACGACCCGGAGGACCCTGCGGAGTCCCAGGCGATCGAGCTACTGCTGGCGCACACGGCAGGCTACGTCGAGTTGTTCTACGGCTACCCGCTGAATCAGTCGTCGTGGGAATTGGCGACCGACGCACTTGCTCGCAGCAAGTCCGGGGTGCTCGTCGGCGGAGCCAAGCGGCTGTACGGCATCGTCGACGGCGGTGACCTCGCCTACGTCGAGGAGCGCGTCGACGCCGACGGCGGACTCGTCCCGCATCTGTCCGCACGCCTGTCGCGGCACGTCGGCTAGTGCGCTTCCCCGCCCTGACCGTGGTGCTCGCCACGGCGGCCCTGCTCGCCTCCTGCAGCTCCGAGACACCGAAGCCCGAGGCTCCCGCCACGTCGACGTCCCCCTCGGGCCATGGCGCTCTCGCACAGTGCCTTTCCGAGCACGGCGTGCCGGCCGCACCGGGCCCGTCGGCCGGGCCACCGCCCGGCGTCGACCAGACCACCTGGCGCGATGCGATGCAAGCCTGCTCGACGCTTGGCCCTGGGCCCGCGAGCTGAGCCCGTCCTCCAGACATGGAGCGGCCCCCGAGCCTTTGGTTCCTGGTTGGACGGACCGAGGGGCTCGGGGGCCGGGTGACTGCCGGGAATTCGCCAGCGCACGCTGGTAAACACCCGGTGCTGCTAGCGGGCAGCCACCTCACTTGTCCATGAGTCAATCAATTTCTCGGACCACCTCCCTTCACGTGTAAAAGCGAAACTACTCCCGAAAGGGCGGGCCGACAACCGATTTTCGCGGCCCCGCTCACTGCCCGCCGTCGATCGCCTCGTCGACCAGCGCCGCGATGTCGGCGCCATCGGGCGCGACAGGTAGAGGGTGGCCGTCCAGCGTGTGCACCCGGGCTGCGAGCGTGATGCTGGAGAGCAGCCAAACCCCCTGTGCAGCAATGAGATCACCGACGCGCAGCGGACGACTCTGGCAGACCCTGCCGTGTGCGCGGGCGACGTCGAACACGGCCTGCACCGTGGTGCCTGGGAGGATCGGCAACGTCGTGGGCGGGGTCACCAGGCTGCCGTCACCGTCGGCGATCACGACGCTCGACCGCGGTCCCTCCAGAACGAATCCGTCGGTGCTCAGCAGGACCACGTCACCGATGCCGAGGCCGTCGGCATGCCGCAGCGCGGCCGCGTTGATCGCGTACGAGAGGGACTTGGTCCCGGCGAGCGACCACGGCGCTTCGGTGGCGCCAGCTGCCATCACCCCGCGATCCAGCGTCATCGCGGACACCCCGTCCCGCCGCGACGCGAATGCCCGGGCGGGCATCTCCGACAACGTGACGAATCCGGTGGCTCCACCGCCACGCTCGCGCCCGAACACCAGCCGCAGCACGGCATCGCCTGCGCCGGGCCACAGGGCGCACGCGGTGGCTGCTGTGGCGCTCCAGCCGGCCAGGTCCGGCGCGGGCAGTCCGACGATCGCCGCGGAGCGCGCCAACCTCTCGAGGTGGGCGTCGAGGAGGCACGCCCGTCCGTCGCGGACCAGCAGCGTCTCGAACACGCCGTCGCCACGGGAGAACATCGGATCGTCGGCATGCACGATGGGCTGGTTGCGTTCGACGGCCAGGCCGTCGAGCGTGACGACGATCTCGCTGCGGGTCGCCATGGGGCAAGACGGTAGCCCGCGTGCCCGCCGTACGCTGGAGGGATGTCCGCAATCCCCTCGCCAGAGCTGGGTCCCGACGCAGGCGCCACCTGGCACTACGGCGATCCGCTCGGAGAACAGCGCACCGCAGAAACCGCCGCCGTGGTGGTGGACCGCTCGCACCGCGCCACCATCAAGCTGACCGGCGGCGAGCGGCGCAAGTGGCTGCACACCATCTCCACTCAGCACGTCGCGGACCTGCCAGACGGCGCCGTTGCGGAGAACCTGAGCCTCGACGTGCAGGGACGTGTCGAAGATCACTGGCTGCAGACGCAACTCGACGGCGTCACGATCATCGATACCGAGCCCTGGCGCGGTGAGCCCCTGCTGGGTTACCTCCGCAAGATGATCTTCTGGGCCGACGTCGTCGTCGACCCTGCGGACCTGGCGGTGTTGTCGCTCCTGGGACCCCAGGTGGGTGACCCCGCCATCCTCAATGCCATCGGCGTCGACGCGCTGCCTGCCGTGTCATCGGCGACGCCGCTGGCAGACGGCGGATTCGTGCGCAGTCTGCGCGACGGCGAGGTGGACCTCGTCGTTCCGCGCGAGGCAGCGGCGGCCTGGCGCGACCGACTGATCGCGGCAGGCGTGCGGCCCGCGGGGGTCTGGGCCTACGAGGCGCGCAGGGCGGCGACACTGCGGCCCCGACTGGGCGTCGACACCGACGAGCGGACCATCCCCCACGAAGTCGGCTGGATCGGCGGCCCGGGTGACGGTGCCGTTCACCTGGAGAAGGGCTGCTACCGCGGCCAGGAGACCGTCGCGCGCGTCCACAACCTGGGCAAGCCGCCACGGATGCTGGTGCTGCTGCATCTGGACGGATCCGGGGACCGCCCGGTCACCGGCGATCCCATCCTCGCTGGCGGGCGGTCGATCGGGCGGTTGGGCACGGTGGTCGATCACGTCGACCTCGGCCCGATCGCCATGGCTCTGGTCAAGCGGGGGGTGCCGGTCGAGACCGAGTTGACCACCGGCGGCGAGACCACCGTGAGCGCCCTCATCGACCCCGATTCGATGCCGTCCTCCGCGGGCGTTGGCGCCGGAAGGCTCGCCGTGGAACGTCTGAGGAGCAACCAGCGTTGAAGGAAGCGGTCGTGCGCTCGCCGCAGGACCGGGCCTGACAGCATGAGACCGCCGGGCACGGTAAAGTGTTGACAGGACGATAAAACACACTCAGATCGGAGCCGCCTGCCATTCAGGCCGCTCCGTTATTGCGCGAGGGGGTCCCCCATGGGCCGCGGCCGGGCGAAGGCGAAGCAGACCAAGGTTGCTCGTGACCTGAAGTACAGCTCGCCACAAACCGATTTCCAACGGTTACAGAAGGAATTGGGCGGGTCAGGATCCCCCGAGCCTGACGTACTCAACGGCGATGCCGTGGTCGATGACCGGTGGGTCGACGACGACGACTGGCGGCGCTGAGCCGTTTCTGCGGTTCACACCTGCGGCTCTGAGCCTTCAGAACCGCGGGTGCTGACCGACCAACAAGGCGCGGGACTTGCCCTTGCCACCCTTCTTGACGGTGCCGAGAGTCCAGCAGTCCAGATGACGGGCAGTCAAGATCGCCAACGCGCGATCGGTGTCCTCCGGCGCGACGATGGCAACCATGCCGACGCCCATGTTGAAGGTCTTGTCCATCTCCACGCGTTCGATACGCCCTCGCTGGGCGATCATCGCGAACACCGGCGCCGGCGTCCACGTACCGCGGTCCAGCTCGGCGATCAGGCCATTGGGGATGACGCGCTCGAGGTTCCCGGCCAGTCCGCCGCCCGTGACGTGGCAGAACGTCCGAACCTGCGTTTCGGCGGCGAGCGCGAGGCAGTCCTTGGTATAGATGCGGGTCGGTTCGAGCAGTTCCTCGCCAAGCGTGCGGCCGAATTCCTCGACGTGTCCGGCGAGGTTGCCCCGGTCCATCTCCAGTAGCACCTTGCGGGCCAGCGAGTATCCGTTGGAGTGCAGCCCGGTTGACGCCATGGCGATGATCACGTCCCCCGGCTTGACGCGATCCGGTCCGAGAACGTCGTCGGCCTCGACCACGCCGACGCCCGTTGCGGAGATGTCGTAGTGGTCGGGCCCCATCAGGCCAGGGTGTTCGGCCGTCTCGCCGCCGAGCAGGGCGCAGCCCGCCATGACGCAGCCGTCGGCGATGCCCGACACGATCTCGGCGACCCGTTCGGGGACCGTCCGGCCGACCGCGATGTAGTCCTGGAGGAACAGCGGTTCGGCACCGCAGACCACTAGGTCGTCCACGACCATGGCGACGAGGTCGAGTCCGACGGTGTCGTGCTTGTCCATCGCCTGCGCGATCGCCAGCTTGGTGCCGACGCCGTCGGTGGAGGAGGCCAGCAGCGGTTCGCGATATCCGCCACGCAGCGCGAAGAGCCCGGCGAAACCACCGAGACCTCCACGCACCTCCGGTCGAGTTGCCTTTTTCGCAAGCGGTTTGAACAATTCGACGGCCCGATCGCCCGCCTCGATGTCCACCCCCGCAGATGCGTAGGACGCGCCGTGATCCTCGCTCATCATCGCGCCCAAGGGTACCGGTCCCGGCTGACGGGAGCGCGCACTCCGTCGGTCTTGGGCACATCTACGGCCTTGACGTGCTGACGCGCGGGACGCCGCCCGTTTGAAAGGGCCCTTCTGCGGACATCTGCCCCTAACACCCGCTCCGAATACGAGGTGGCGGCTATCGACGGGTTGGAGACTTGGTGTCGGACATTGAGCCAGCAGCATCGCACCGTTTTCTGGTCACGGGAGCAACCGGCTACGTCGGCGGGCATCTCGCTGCGTTGCTGGTGGAGCGCGGCCACACCGTGCGGGCGATGGCGCGCAATCCCGCCAAGCTGCGCGACGCGCCGTGGCGTGACCGGGCCGAGGTGGTGCGCGGCGACCTGAGTGATCCCGAGTCTCTGATCCCCGCGTTCACCGACGTCGACGTGCTGTACTACCTCGTCCATTCGATGGGCACGTCGTCCGACTTCGTCAGCGAGGAAGAGCGCTCAGCACACAACGTCGCCGCCGCCGCGAAGAAGGCAGGCGTGCGCCGCATCGTCTATCTGTCCGGGTTGCACCCGACGGGTGAGCTGTCCCGGCACCTGCGTTCGCGAAACGCCGTCGGCGAGATCCTG
The DNA here is from genome assembly GCF_050701675.1 of Mycobacterium sp. Classification (GTDB taxonomy): domain Bacteria; phylum Actinomycetota; class Actinomycetes; order Mycobacteriales; family Mycobacteriaceae; genus Mycobacterium. The sequence goes on from NZ_JBOGDD010000022.1 coordinate 15,617, forward strand.
ATGCAGTCTGGTGTCGAGACCGTCGTGCTGCAGGCGGGGATCGTCGTCGGCTCGGGCTCGGCGTCGTTCGAGATGATCCGTCATCTCACCGACAGGCTCCCGGTGATGACCGCCCCGAAGTGGG
>NZ_JBOGDD010000023.1:0-4671 GCF_050701675.1 Mycobacterium sp.
ACATCGAGCTGTTCATGGATCTCGAGATGCCGGAGAACCTGCAGAGCGACTACGGCTTTCCCGAGATCACCCGTGACGACAAGCGCAAGATCCTCGGTGAGAACTACGCGGGGATGCTCGGCATCGACGTGGGCCAGACGCTCAAGGCGATTCACGGCAGCGATGACAGGACCCCGTGACGTGTCCGCCGTCAATTCAACGGAACCGCAATCCATTCAGTCAGCAGTGGACCAAGCGATCCGCCAGCACCTTGGGCGATTCCTGGACTCCCACGGCGGCGCCGTCGCGGCAGCCTCCGTCTCTCCCGCCGGCGATGTCGTCCTGGCATTCCAGGGCGCCTGTCGCGCTTGCCCGGCGGTCGCCGCGACCTTCTACAGCAAGGTCGCGCCGCTGATCAAGCAGGTCGATGGCGTCCGCTCAGTGAGTGCACCGAACGTCAACGTCTCAGAGGCCGCCGTCCGGCGCGTCCTGGCCCTCAGCGCCACGTCGGCCCGATCGGGCCGACGGACCAGCCCCCGATCAGGTGTCCGAAAGCTGCCCCTGATGGTCAACTCCACGAAGTACACCGACGACGAGCAGGGTGGTGTCAACCAGCGATGACGACGACCGACATGTATGAACACGAGGCAACGATCACCGATGCATTCGCGCAGCGACTTCTCGAGGCAGCCGTGCAGTACGCCACCTCGGTCCAGCAGCGATCGGTGATCTCCATCGTCGATGCCTCCGGTGAACTGAAGGCATTTCGCCGGATGGACGGATCACCGCGGCTCGCGGTGCGCATCTCGCAGGACAAGGCCTACACCGCAGCAGCTTTCGGGATGCCGACGGATCAATGGCACGACTTCATCAAGGATGATCCGCCGTTGCGCGACGGGATCGTGCACACCCCACGACTGATCGTCTTCGGAGGCGGCTACCCCATCACCGTCGACCAACACGTCATCGGCGGGATCGGAGTCTCCGGCGGGCATTACACCGACGACATGGGCGTCGCGCAGGCAGCGCTGGCGCTGATCGACCGAATTCCCCAAACCACGTGACGAATTCGCCTCACGCAGCACTCGAGTTGGCGCACAGCTCGCCGAGCAGCGCGGCCACCACGCCGAACGCGAAGTACAGGGGCGGCAGCCATGGGCCGACACCGAGAGTCCGTCGGAGCCTGCGGCGTAGGCGAACACCCCTGCCCCGACGAGCGCGATCTCGACCACGGGGCCGATCACCCCTGCGAGCACCCCGCACACCACCGACGGCCTGTCGCCGAGCGCACACCACGTGATGACCGCCATCGCGGAGATCAGCGCGATCCCTGGCACCTCGGGCGCGGTGTGCACCAGGGCGGTGGTGACATAGATTCCGACCACCGCCGCGACACCGGCCAGACCCCGCCTGGCAGTGACGGTGGTCCGCACGTCGGGCAGGTGCAGGCGAAGTTCGGCCAGGGAGACAGTCGCCAGACCGACCATCGCCGGGAACCAGACCGGACTGCTCCACACGAACGGCACCGCATCCGTCAAGTAGACCGTGGTGCCCGTGGCAACGTGACTGTGGTCGCCGACGAGCGATGCCGCTGCCCCGAGCAGAAACAGGAACACCGCCTGTGGCATGTGCAGTTTCACGCGACGGACGCTACTCCCCGACCTGTGGCAGCTCGTCCGCGGCAATCTCACACGGCGTCGGGTCGGCGATCTCGGCAACCGCCTCGGGCACCTTCGCCGCTTCCTGGCCCGAGCACGAGAAAATAGTCGGATGCCCAGTCTGTTTCCTCCGGCCATGCCCGCCGGGTCGATCTCGAGATCGGCGCAACCCTCGATCCCCGTTGCCGGCGCCGCGCTCCTGCGCCCGTGGATCCGCGACGATGCTGCGGCCACGGTGGAGGCCTTCGACGATCCGGCGATTCGGCGCTGGCACGTGCGGCGCGCAGACTCGATCGACGAAGCGCACGACCTGATCGCGCACTGGCAGAGCGGCTGGCCCAAGGAGTCCGAGGCCAACTGGGCAATTGTTGATGCCGACACCGACGGACTTCTCGGCCGCATCGCCCTGAAGGGGTTGGAGCTGCACGACGCGACGGCCGAGGTCGCCTACTGGATGTGTCCCGCAGCGCGCGGTCGAGGGCTATGCACGCGGGCCGTCGTCGCGGTGTCGGAATGGGCGTTCCGGGAAGCCGGCTTTCATCGACTCGAGCTCGATCATTCGACCCAGAACCTCGCATCGTGCCGGGTGGCCGTCAAAGCCGGGTTCCGGGAAGAGGGCATTCGGCGCGGTGCGGCGTTGCACGCCGACGGCTGGCACGATATGCACGTCCATGCCCGCCTGAGTAGCGATGCCGGGCTGCGCCCCGCCTAGCCTCAGGGCTACTCTCCGACCTGTGGCAGCTCGTCGGCGGCAATCTCGCACGGTGTCGGTTCTCCGGTATCGGCAACGGCCTGGGGCATGGGTTGCGGGGATGGTGGCGAATCCAGTGGTGGCTCAACCACTGTCGGCGCCGGAGCCGGGTCTAGTGCCGGCCCGTCGGCGGGCTCACCGCAGCCCACGGTCGCCTCCCCCGACTCCACGACCTCCTCGGCGACCGGGTCTTGGTCGGGTGGCGGTTCCTCTGTTTCGTCGTCGGACGGGTCCGGATCGTCTGGCTCGTCCTCGTCAGTCAGGGGCTCTTCTGGGCCGTCCACCTCGTCGAGTTCGTCGACGTCCGCCGAATCGGGCAGTCCATCGTCGGTCGATCCGACCAGTCCCCCGATCAGGTCGGCCAGCTGCTGTCCGAATCCCGACAGACCCGATCCGAGAGAAGACGTGCCCGCGCCGAGGTCTCCGAGCGAGGGCATCGACGGCGTCGCACCAGGCATCGAGGCGGCGGGCGCCTGGCCGGCGGGATCGACGAGGGCCGGTGACATGGCGGGCGCGGGGGCGGCCCATGGTGCGGCAGACGACGACATGGGGGAAGAAGCGGCAGGCACCGGGGCCGGCGCCCCGGCCGCCGCAGGAACGGTCTGAACCGACGATGACGATGACGGCAACGGCGCATCACCCGGAGCTGCGACGGGTTCGGGCGTCTGGGCACGGGGACCTAGCTCGCCAGGCACCTCGAACACCGCGCGTGGCGCGGCGGTCATCGTGGCGAGCGCTGCGTCGTAGGCCCCGTTGATCGACGCACCGGCGGCCCGCATCGCCGTCAGCCAGTCCGAGCCGATGTCGTTGTCCACGAACGGCTTCACCTCTTGATCGATCAGTTCACTGGCCGCCGCGAGGTCCCCCGCGCCGCTCGTCATCGTCTTGGCGGCGGCCAGCCACTGCGTGCGCTGGGCTTGATGCCTGCCGTCGATGGCCTGGACGGCAGCCACCTTCGCGTCGACTGCGCGCCACAGTTCGTCCCGAAGCGTCGCCGCTGCATCCGCCGACGCGCGGACTGCCGCGCTGACGGCGCTCGCCGCTTGGCCACTGCGCCAGGTGAATTCGCGGGCCGCCGCCGCACCTCTGCCGGACCAAGCCGCGGACAGCTCCGCAACCAGGTCGGCCTGGGTGCGGGCCGCGTCCTCGGCCGCGGACGCCACCGCCGACAGCGCCGCGCAGTCGCCGTCCAACGCCCGCAGGTCGAGCCCGTCCTCACTGGCATACCAGTCCCGCACCTGCGTGGCACTAGCCGTCAGATCGGGGTGCTGGTAGCCGAGGCGACGGCACGCCGTCACGTACTCCTCGACGTCGTCAACGGCGGGGTTGCCCTCGGCGAGTCGCGACGCGACGTCGAATGGATTCGCCACGCTCACCCCAGCCGCGCGGCGCTGCGCGCATCGACGTCGACGTAGCGGGCACCCGAAGAGCGCAGCGCCGACGCGATCTCGCGGGCCGCCCTGGCCCATAGGTGCATCTGATCGACGACCTCGTCGACGGCCCGCCGCTGGGCGTCGCCGCGCGCGGCGTAGTCGCGTCCCGAGACCGACCCGTCGAAGCTCAGCCGGGCCAGATGTGTGCGCGCCAGAGCGTCGACGACGTCCGCGACCGCGTCATATCGGCCTGCGACGTCGAAGAGCGCACCGACGTCGACGTGCGCGGACTCAATTTCTCCCATGCCGGGTTATGACGCACGGGGTGCCCATTCGGTTCCCGGATTCAGCGCTGTTTGCTGACCGAATCCGCGACACGGGACGCCAGCAGACGCGCAGTGTCCTCGTCGGCCGCCTCGACCATCACCCGCACCACCTGTTCGGTTCCCGAGGGACGCAACAGAATTCGACCGGTATCGCCGAGTTCGGCCTTCGCCAAGGCGACGGCGGAGACCACCGAGGGTGCCTCCGCGACGGTGGCCTTGTCCGCGACCGCGACGTTGATCAGCACCTGCGGGAGGGTCTGCATCGGCGCGGCGAGCGCAGCAAGGGTCGATCGGGTCTGCGCCATCCTCGACATCATGCGCAACCCGGTGGCGATCCCGTCGCCCGTGGTGCCGAGCGCAGGCATCACGATGTGACCGGACTGCTCGCCGCCCAACGAATACTCGCCGGCGCGCAACTCCTCCAACACGTAGCGGTCACCAACGGCGGTGGTGCGGACCTCGATACCCGCCCCGCGCATCGCGATGTGTAAACCGAGATTGCTCATCACCGTGGCCACCAACGTGTTCGACGCCAACTCGCCGGCATCGCGCATGGCCAGGGCGAGGATCACCATGATCGCGTC
>NZ_JBOGDD010000024.1:0-2474 GCF_050701675.1 Mycobacterium sp.
GCACGGTGCTGCGTGCCATCGACATCGACGTCGTCGGGAGTTACGGGACTCAACTGCACGAACTCGGTGACGACATCCGGCGCACAGTGCTCGACACGGTCCGCCTGATCCTCGATGACCTCGATGACCATGGGCGCACCCCGTCCGGGCCCATCGACGTGACCATCAGCGATGTGGTCGACGGTGACCCGTTGGGCTGACGGCCGTTGAATTGCTTTCCTTTGCAACGGTATTCGCCTCGCAAGTGCGTGCCACTGCCAAGCCGGTGGCCGACCGGCATTACGATTGCGCGAGTCGCTGTAGACACAGACGGGGAGACCATGACCGCAGAGCACGTCGTGCGCGCCGAGATCGCCGCATGGAGCCGCAACGACGTCGACGAGGTCATGAGCCACTTCGCCGAGGACGCCACCTTCGACATCGGACCCGACTGGCCGACGCTGGCCGGACGACAGGCCATCCACGAGATGATGAAAGCCTTTTTCACGCGCGGGAAATGCGTGGACCTCGAAATCCTGCACCTCGCCGTCGACGGTGACGTCGTGTTGATGGAACGGCGTGATCACTGGATCGTGGGCGGCGAACAGAAGACCTGGCCGGTCATGGGCGCATACCAGGTGCATAACGAAAAGATCACGGCTTGGCGCGAGTACTTCTACCCGCCGAAGTAGGCCTGACCTGGCACTTCGCCGTTAAGAACGAGTGAGTTGCACGGCATACGCCATCCCACGCGGACACGGCCGGGCCCGTAGACTCTCGGCATTGAATTCGCTTCATCGAAGACAGCGACAGCCGACAACGCCCGAAAAGGTTCGAGTTGAGCAACAGACTGTTTTCCGGCTTCGAAGATGCCGGATGGGACCACGCACCCTGGGACGACGAACCCTGGTTCTCCCCTGCCGAATTGGCGATCCTGCTCGATCCGGTTCTCTCGGTCGCCGAAGCCGCCGACCGCGTCGGCTGCGTCGAACGCGACGTGGTCGCGGTACGCCGAATCGCCTGACACTGAAGATCAGTTGGGCCCGCCGCGCTCGCCGGCCAGCAGGGCGAGCAGCAGTTCGGCACGTACCCGGGCGACATCGAGATCGCAGCCCAGGAGTTTCTGCGCGGTCCTGATCCGGTTGCGCAAGGTGTGGCGGTGGACGCCGAGTGCCGCCGCGGCCGTCTCCCAGTGACCGTTGGCCTCCAGGTAGGCCCGCAGCGACACGACGAGACCGCCCTGCTGATCGCGGTCATAGTCGGCGAGCGGGGCCAGTGTCGTGTCGGCGACGGCGGACAAGATCGTGCGACTCGCCTCGTCGGAGAGCAGGGCCTGCCCGGCGGCAGCACCGAATTCGACTGGCACTCCGCCTCTTTGCGCCATCGTGCCGGCACGCCGGGCGTTCCGTACCGCGACGGTGAGGTCGTCGAGCACGTGCGGGCCACTCATTCCGACCCGCAGCGTCCGGCGCGCCTGGCCGGCCACCCCACCGATCAATCTGCTCGCGAAGTCGACACCGAGAACTCCCGGAATCACCGCCACCACGGCCTCGCCCGCCGCGTGGACGAAGCACTGATACCCGCCGCTTTCCAGTACCTCCACGCAAGCCCGGTGAACGGCGGCAAGCGCTTCCGCGGAGTCGCCCTCTATCGCCACCACGCGTATCCGTCGGTGCGGATCGGCAACGCGGGTCAACAGCGACCACGCGGGCCGCAGGTCCGCGTCGGTGGCGAGCACCATGCTCAGCGCCGACGAATTCAACTGCCGCTGAGCCGCATTGAGGCGAGCAGGCTTGTCGAAGTCGAGGGCGAGCAGGGCGTTGGCGTGGCCGAGCAGCATCTGCTCCATGTGGCTGAGCGTGGCGCCACCGATGACCACCAGCTCGCCGTAGGACTTCGATCCCACCCGGATGCGTTGGTGGGCAACAGGAGTCGCCGTCCCACTCAAGGCGACGGTGGCCGTACCCGCGTCAGCCCTCGACGACACCAGCGGGCGCAGCGCGTCGAGCAGCGAGGCAGCCGGGGGCCCGGGGTGGCACGCCACGACGTCGCCGGCGGTGCCCAGAATCAGGACCGTGGCGGCCAGCGAGCGGCCCAGTTCGCGCGCGACGGCCGGCGCTCCCCCGGTGATCGCCGCGCGGGTGAGGTGCGGCTGCGCCCGTGACACCCGCACGACGTCGTCGTATTGCAGCTCGGCGATCCGCGCGGTGACGGACTTGACCAGCGCGGCGAAGGGCGTCTCCAGCGGCACCTCGATCAGGGGCAGAGCGAGCTCGTCGGCCACCGCGACGAGGTCCTCGGGCACCGTGAGATGGGTCAAACCCGTCGCGAAGCCCAGGCCCGCCACCCCGCACTGGTCGAGCTCGCGCAGGTAGTCGGCACGCTCGGCGGCCGTGCCCGGAAGCCTGATCCCGGTCGTGAGCACCAACTCGTTGCCCGACAGCCAGCGCGCCGGATTCGCGAGTTCGGTGGTCAGCACCATGTCGATGGGACGG
>NZ_JBOGDD010000025.1:0-4203 GCF_050701675.1 Mycobacterium sp.
GTACGGCGCCGGGTAGTAGACGCGGCCGATCTTGCCTTCCTTGCGGATCTCGATCTTGCTTGCCACCGGGTGAATCGAGCTGGTCGAGTGGTTGATGTAGGAGATCGACCCCGTCGGCGGCACGGCCTGCAGGTTCTGGTTGTAGATGCCGTGCGCCTGCACCGACTCCTTCAACCGCACCCAATCGTCCTGCGTCGGAATGCGAATGCCTGCCTCGTCGAACAACTCGCGCACCCGCTCGGTCGCAGGCACCCACGCCTGCTCGGTGTACTTGTCGAAGAATTCACCCGAGGAGTACTTCGAGCGCTCGAAGCCTCCGAATGCCTTGCCCCGCTCCACTGCAATGCGATTGCTGGCCCGCAGTGCGTGATAGAGCACGGTGTAGAAGTAGATGTTGGTGAAGTCGATGCCCTCTTCGGAGCCGTAGAGGATCCGCTCGCGGGCCAGGTACCCGTGCAGATTCATCTGCCCGAGGCCGATGGCGTGAGAGTCGTTGTTGCCCTGCTCGATCGAGGGCACTGACCAGATGTGAGTCTGATCGCTGACGGCAGTGAGCGCGCGGATCGACGTCTCGATGGTCTGCGCGAAATCCGGCGAGTCCATCGCCTTGGCGATGTTCAGCGAGCCGAGGTTGCACGAGATGTCCTTGCCCACCTTGGCGTAGGTCAGGTCCTCGTTGAACAACGACGGTGTCGAGACCTGCAGGATCTCCGAGCACAGGTTCGAGTGGGTGATCTTGCCTTCGATGGGATTGGCCCTGTTCACGGTGTCCTCGTACATGATGTACGGGTAGCCGGACTCGAACTGCAGCTCGGCCAGCGTCTGGAAGAACTCGCGCGCCTTGATCTTCGTCTTGCGGATGCGCGCGTCGTCGACCATCTCGTAGTACTTCTCCGTGATGGAGATGTCGGCGAACGGGATGCCGTAGACACGCTCGACGTCATACGGCGAGAACAGGTACATGTCCTCGTTCTTCTTCGCCAGCTCGAACGTGATGTCGGGGATCACCACACCAAGGCTGAGGGTCTTGATGCGGATCTTCTCGTCGGCGTTCTCGCGCTTGGTGTCGAGGAAGCGGTAGATGTCGGGGTGATGCGCCTGCAGGTACACCGCGCCTGCGCCTTGGCGGGCGCCCAGCTGGTTGGCGTAGGAGAACGAGTCCTCCAGCAGCTTCATGATCGGGATCACGCCCGATGACTGGTTCTCGATGTTCTTGATCGGCGCCCCGTGTTCGCGAATGTTGCTGAGCAGCAGGGCAACTCCGCCGCCGCGCTTGGAGAGCTGCAGGGCCGAGTTGATGGAGCGTCCGATGGACTCCATGTTGTCCTCGATGCGCAACAGGAAGCAGCTGACGGGCTCGCCGCGCTGCTTCTTGCCCGAGTTGAGGAACGTGGGGGTGGCCGGCTGGAACCGGCCGTCGATGATCTCGTCGACCAGCTTCTCGGCCAGCGCGGTGTCACCGGAGGCCAGCGTCAGCGACACCATGACCACGCGGTCCTCGAAGCGCTCGAGGTAGCGCTTCCCGTCGAACGTCTTCAGCGTGTAGGAGGTGTAGTACTTGAACGCGCCGAGGAACGTCGGGAACCGGAACTTCTTCGCATACGCCCGGTCCAGCAGCGTCTTGACGAAGTTGCGCGAGTACTGGTCGAGCACCTCGCGCTCGTAGTAGTTCTCCTTGACCAGGTAGTCGAGCTTCTCGTCCTGGTTGTGGAAGAACACCGTGTTCTGGTTGACGTGCTGCAGGAAGTACTCACGCGCGGCCAGTACATCCTTGTCGAACTGGATGTTGCCGTCTTTGTCGTACAGGTTGAGCATCGCGTTGAGCGCGTGGTAGTCCGTCTCCCCCGGGAGCGCATGAGCGCCGGTGGTTACAGGCTCTGCAGCTGTGACGGTTGGTGGCACGTCTGTTCCTTCCAGAAATCTTGCAGTCCCGAACGGACGGCGTCGACGTCGTCCGGGGTTCCCATGAGTTCGAAGCGGTAGAGGTAGGGCACTCCGCACTTCGCGGACACCACATTGCCCGCGTAGGCGAATTCCTCACCGAAATTGTTGTTGCCCGCGGCGATGACGCCGCGGATCAACGACCGGTTGTGCTCGTCGTTGAGAAACGCGATGACCTGCTTGGGGACGTAGCCCCCGCTACTGATGTCCGGCGTCGCGTGCCCGCCGCCATAGGTCGGTAACACCAGAACGAAGGGCTCATCGACCTTGATCCGCTCTTTGAGCGGGATCCGGGTCGCCGGGATTCCCAGCTTCTGGACGAAGCGGTGGGTGTTCTCGGAGACGCTGGAGAAATAGACCAGGTTCGTCACCCGTCGACCCCCTCCCGGTGTGCTGTGACTACGCGGTGACCGCAGCGGCGCTGAGTGCCTTGATGCGGTCCGGGCGGAAGCCCGACCAGTGCTCACCGCCGGCCACCACGACCGGCGCCTGCAGGTAGCCCAGTGCCATCACATAGTCACGGGCCTCGGTGTCGACGCTGATGTCGACCACGTCGTAGGCAACACCCGCCTTGTCGAGGGCCTTGTAGGTGGCATTGCACTGCACACACGCGGGCTTGGTGTACACGGTGACGGTCATCTGCGTGGCTCCTCTACGGATGGACTGGCAACTTATCTGTTACAGCGTTCCTGCGGACCCGGTCATTCCGGTTCGCAGGGCCCTGATTGCGGCGGATGAGAGACGATCTACCACCGGTTCCCTGGCCCCGGCTGACCCGTACTCCTGGGGGTCCGTCGGTTCGCCAAACACTACACCTAGTGTCCGACAAACCGAACAGATACAAGATGTTCTGAACAACATTCATGGAATTCCCTGGTCGTAAGCCCTGTGTACTCGACACGCCCCGGCGTGTCGCATGTCACATCCGGGTGTGTCGTGCCATGAGACCGGTTTATCAGCAGGTACCGACAAGTCGGGCAGGCCGGCACCGGACAGCAAAAAGGTGGTGGCGCCTCACACCATCGCCGACGCGGCCGTGATATGGCCGTCGAACCCACACGAGGTGGCCAACGCGAGGTACTGCTGCGCCCAGCGCCGATAGCCGTCCTCGTCGCCCTCGGCCCTGGCAACCAGCGCACGTAAGCGCAGTAGCGCCACCTCGTGCAGCAGGAACCCGGGATCGACAGGATCAGCCTGCAGTCTTTCGATCGCGGCCTGCGCCGCCTGCACGTCGCCGGGGGCGCGTCGGGCGAGTAGCGCCTCGACGAGCGCGCTGGTGGCCGGGCCACGCCACACCACCGAGCCAAGGGCGAACAGCTCGTCCACGCTCGCCGACGCGAGCGCGACGGCCCCGTCGAGATCACCGAGTCGACGGCGGCGGTGTGCGAAGTGGATGTCGGCAATCAGGACTATCGACGAGTTGCCATACCCCAGCAGCGCCGCGTGGCGGGCCTGGTTCAGGTGTTCGTAACCGGCCTCGCTCTCGGCGCCGCCGCGGCCCACCAGGGCTATCCCCCGCGCCAGGTGTGCGTGCACGACGGTGAAGTCGTCCCCGGACCGCTCGGCGACAGCGAGGGACGCAGCCGTGTCGCGCAGCGCGTCGGGTCCGGACTGCAACGCGCCCACACCGATCTGTGCGTACTTGTGCAGACCGGCGACCACGTTCATCAGCGGATCGAGCTCACGCGCCGTGGCGATGGCCTGGTCGAGATCGTCCTTCCACCCCGGGCTGCCCAGAGACATCCGGGCGACGCCGCGCAGCGCCAGCGAGAGCACTCGCGGGGATCCCACAAATCTCACACCGCGCGCCTCATCGACGTCATGGTCGATGACACGCTGCGCCACGGCCAGGACGTCGTGCACCTCGCCGGTCTCCCATTTGGCCGCCAGAATCCCGAACGATGCGGCGACGGTGAGATCCTCGTCCCCGATGCTGTCGAGCAACTGCTGCAGGCGGGAGGCGAGTTCGGAAGCGTCCCTCGGGTGATTGTGCATCGTCAGCGCCATCATGTAGCCCGACATACCGATGGCCAGCGATCGGCGGTCGCCGCGATCCGCGCAGAGCCGGCGGAGATCGTCGAAGTTCTTCTCCGCCTCGGCAAGTCCTATCCGCCAGGAACTTCCGCACAGTGCGGCGCCGGTTTCGATGAGCATGGACGGCCGGTCTGGGGCATCGAGGGGCAACAACTTGGCCACCTGCCCGGCACGCTGCCAACTGGCGCGGGCTGCCGCGAGATCTCGCAGTGCCAACCAGTTCCCGGC
>NZ_JBOGDD010000026.1:0-10882 GCF_050701675.1 Mycobacterium sp.
CTCCTCGGCCGTGCGTACCGTCAACCGCGCTTCGAACTCGGCTGCCCTTGCGGCCTCGGCCGCGGCGACGGACTCCTGCCGGTCCACCGGCTCGCCATCGAACGTCGGTTCCTGCTGTGCGTTGTGCAGCCGTTCCTCGAGTGCGTAGAGCTCCTCGAAGGTACGCATCCGGCCGGCTTCCAGTTCGTCGCGCTGGCCGATGAGTCGCTGCCATTCGTCTTCTGCGGCACGGGCTTCGTGGCCCAGCCTGCCGAGCTGCTCGTAGATGGCCGCGATCGCGGCATCGGACTCGTTGAGCGCGGCCATCGCATCCTCGGCGGAGTCCTGCCGCGACGCCTGCTCGGCCAACGCACCCGACAACGCGGCGGCGAGCTCGGACACCTGGCGCTCGGAGGACTCCAATTCGGCTCGGGCCTTCTCGATTTCTCCAGTGATCTCCAGCGTGCTCGGTTTGCGGTCTGAGCCACCGGTCAGCCAGCCAGCGCCGACGAGGTCACCGTCGGAGGTCACCGCACGAAGGCGAGGATGTGACGCCACCAGATCCAAAGCCGCGCTCAGATCACCGACCACCACGACCCCGGCGAGCATCGCGGACATGGCGCCGCGCAGCTGCGGCGAGGCCTCGACGACGTCAAGCGCCCAGGAGGCTCCGTCGGGCAGGTTCTGCGCGGAATCCTGCTGTGACACTTGAACTTCGGGCCAGTCGCCGAGGACGATGGCCGCACGACCGCCGTCAGCCTGCTTGAGGGCAGCGACGGCTGACCGCGCGGCACCGAAGTTCTCGGCGGCCAGCGCATCGGCTGCCGACCCAAGCACCGCGGCGACCGCGGCCTCATAGCCGGTACGAACCCGGAGCATCTTGGCGACCGACCCCAGAAGTCCCGTGCCACCGTGGTTCTTCTGCAGCCACGCCGCACCGTCCCTGCGGTCGAGCCCCACCGCCAATGCGTCGATGCGGGCGCGAAGCGACGCGACCTGGCGTTCGGCGGCGCGTTCTCCCGTCTGCAGCTCGGCGACCCGCTCGTCGGCCAGCCGCAGCGCGGTCACCGTGCGGTCGTGTTGTTCGTCGAGGCCGAGCTCCCCCGCGTCGAGTTCGCCGACTTGGCTCTGGATGGTCTCGAACTCCGCCCGGGACTGCTGCACCCGGGTGGCGGCATCCTCGATGCTCACCGAAAGTCGGGCTACCCCTTCATCGATCGATTCGACGCGGGTGCGCATGGTGTCGACCTGACCGGAGAGCCTGGCGAGTCCCTCGCGGCGGTCCGCCTCCGCGCGGGCGGCGGCCAGGTGTGCGCGTTCGGCCTCGGCGGCGATGCGTTCGCGCTCGCCGAGCTCGGCGCCGGCGGCCTCCTGCCGCGCCCTTGACTCCGCCAGCTCGGCGAGCAGCTGCTGCTCGTGTGCGGCGACCTCGTCGGCCTGCGCCTCGAGCGCGTCGGGGTCGGCGCCCTGGGACACCTCGGCGTCGACCTCGAGCATCTGCGCCCGCTCACTGGCGATCCGCACGGTCGCGCTGACTCGTTCGGCGAGCGCGGACAACCGGAACCACGTCTGCTGCGCCGCCTCGGCACGCCCGCTCAAGGCGCCAACCGCAGCCTCGTGGGTGGTCAGCTCGATGGTGGCGGTCTCCAGGCGGGTGCTGATCTCGTCGTGCTCGCGCCGCAGCGTGGTCTCGGCCTGGTTGGTGTCGTTGAACTCGCTGCGCCGGATGACCAGATCGTCGGCGGCCAGCCGGAGCCGGGCGTCGCGCAGATCGGCCTGGATGGTCTGGGCCCGCCGCGCCATCTCGGCCTGCCGCCCCAGCGGCTTGAGCTGGCGCCGCAACTCCGTCGTCAGGTCGGAGAGCCGGTTGAGGTTCGCCGACATCGAGTCGAGCTTGCGGACCGCCTTCTCCTTGCGCTTGCGGTGCTTGAGCACGCCAGCCGCTTCCTCGATGAACGCCCGACGGTCCTCCGGCCGGGACTCGAGGATCTCCGAGAGCTTGCCCTGCCCGACGATGACGTGCATCTCACGGCCGATGCCGGAGTCCGACAGCAGCTCCTGAACGTCCATCAGTCGGCAACTGCTGCCGTTGATCTCGTATTCGCCGGCCCCGTCGCGGAACATCCGGCGGGTGATGGAGACCTCGGAGTACTCGATCGGAAGCGCGTTGTCGGAGTTGTCGATGGTCAGCGTCACCTCGGCGCGCCCGAGCGGCGCTCGCGACGACGTCCCTGCGAAGATGACGTCCTCCATCTTGCCGCCACGCAGGGTCTTCGCGCCCTGTTCACCCATTACCCACGTCAGGGCGTCGACTACATTCGACTTGCCCGATCCGTTGGGCCCCACGACACAGGTAATGCCCGGCTCGAAGCGCAGAGTCGTCGGCGACGCGAAGGATTTGAAGCCCTTCAGCGTCAGACTCTTGAGGTGCATGACGTGCCACAGTACCTCCAGGCACCGTGCCGATTGCCCTATCGCTCGGCGAACCCTTCGATCGCGTCGCCCGGGGCCAACCAGTCATGGACGACCGCGTCGACGCGACCCGGTGTCGTGCCGCTCTGCAGCAGGTCGAGCAGTCGCTGACACGACGCGCGCGGACCGCGGGCCACCACGTGCACCCGACCGTCGTCCTTGTTGGCCGCGAACCCGGTCAGCCCAATTTCCAACGCCCTCGCGCGCGTCCACCAGCGGAAGCCGACACCCTGGACGCGACCGTGCACCCAGGCGCTCAGGCGGACGTCGTCGTCCGATCCGCCGTTCGACCCGTCGCCTGCCCGCTCGGTCACTACTCGGTGACCTCGAAGGTGACCTCCGTGCCCGTCTTCAAGGTGCGGCCCACGGTGCACACCTTGTCGATCGAGCGCTCGACGATGACGAGGAGCTTGCGCCGCTCCTCCTCGGACAGATCCGACAGGTCGACCTCGAGGTTCTCCGCGATGAGCGGATAGCGCTCCTGCTCGCGGTCGGCGGCGCCCGACACCCTGATCGTCGCCTGATAATCGTCACCGAGCCTGGTGCGGAGAGGGTGGTCGCTGCTCATGCCGCTGCACGCCGCGAGCGCGATCTTGAGCAGCTCACCGGGTGTGAACACGCCATCGACGTCCTCCGACCCGATCAGCACCTCGGCGCCACGAGCGCTGCGTCCGGTGTAACGGCGAACGCCCGTCCGCTCGACCCAGAGATCCGTCATGTTGCTCCTAACTCCGTTCGCCGAAATAGCATTCCCTGTCGTTGACGCGCCCGCTCAACGACAGGGAATTCCATTTCGGCGGTGCTTGACTGTCAACGCCGTGGACTTGACTGTCAACGCGGCGGTTTGGGTTGGCGCGGTCTTGGCTGGCACCGCGGACAGTAGAACGACGACCGGTTCATGAACTTGTCGCGCTGCATCACCGCACCGCATCGCCGGCACGGTTCGCCCTCCCGCCCGTACGCGTCCAGCGACCGGTCGAAGTAACCCGACTCGCCGTTGACGTTGACGTACAGCGAGTCGAACGACGTACCGCCCTGGCCGAGGGCATCGCGCATGACGTCGGCGGCGTGGTCGAGGAGCGCCTTGAGCGACGGCTTGGTCAACGATTCCGCGATGCGCGCCCCGTTGACCTTCGCCCGCCACAGCGCCTCGTCGGCGTAGATGTTGCCGATGCCCGACACCACCGTCTGATCGAGCAGCTGACGCTTGATCTCGGAATGCTTGCGCCGCAACACCTTTACCACCGCCTCACTGTCGAACAGCGGATCGAGGGGGTCGCGGGCGACGTGCGCGACGGGGACGGGCACCTCGGTGCCGTCGACGGTGACGAGCTCGGCGAGCATCCAGCCGCCGAACGTGCGCTGATCGACGAAGCTCAACGCGGTGCCGTCGTCCAACAGCGTGGCGACGCGCAGGTGCTCGGTTCGCGCGACCGGGCCGAGCAGCATCTGTCCACTCATCCCGAGGTGCACGACCAATGCCTCACCGCTGCCGAGGGTGAGCCACAGGTACTTTCCGCGCCGACCCGTTCCGGTGATCGTGTTGTCGAGCAGTCGCGCCGTGAGATCGGCGGGCCCCTCCACGTGCCGTCGCACCGCGCGGGGATGGTGCACGCGGACCGCGGTGATCGACTTGCCGACCACGTGGGCGGCAAGCCCCCGCCGGACGACCTCGACCTCGGGAAGTTCAGGCATCCCGCTCGGACACGGCTGCGTCGTCCTTTGCTGCGTCGGCTGGGGCAGCGTCGACGGCGGTCTCGAGCACGTTGTACGCGGCGGCGGCGGCGTGCTGTTCGGCCTCCTTCTTGGTGCGCCCTGCGCCTTGGCCGTAGTCCTTCTCGCCGACGATCGCCCGCGCCGTGAAGTGCTTGTCGTGTTCGGGGCCGGTCGACGAGACGACGTAAGCAGGGACACCCAACCGCCGCGCTGCCGCGAGTTCCTGCAGGCTGGTCTTCCAGTCGAGTCCTGCGCCGAGGTTGGCGGCGGCTTCGAGCACGTCGGCGAACAGTCGGACGATGACCTCTCCTGCGACCCGGTGTCCGTGCTGGACGTAGGTTGCGCCGAGCAGCGACTCCACCGCGTCGGCGAGCAGATTGGCCTTGTGCGCACCACCGCTGGCGACTTCGCCGCGGCCGAGCAGGAGATAGGCGCCAAGGCCGTCCTCGGTCATGGTCCTGGCGATCCGTGCCAGCGCCTGGGTGTTGACGACGGCGGACTTCAGCTTGGCGAGTTCACCCTCACTGCGGTCCGGGTACCTGGTGAAGATCTCGGCGGTGATCACCAGCCCGAGCACGGCGTCCCCGAGGAACTCGAGACGTTCGTTGGTGGGCAGGCCACCTGCCTCGTAGGCATAGCTGCGGTGGGTAAGGGCGAGCGTCAGCAGATCCTCTGGCAGGTCGACGCCAAGCGCTTGGAGCAGTGGTGCGCGATCGACCGTCACCCGCGTCCTCCGTGGGCGGGGTCGTGCGGCCCCCGCGGTTCGTCGCCGGGGGGCTTGAACGCGGTGAGCTTGGCCCATCGCGGGTCGATCACGTCGTGGTGGTGGGGCTCGGCGTCACCGGCGAAGTCGGCAAGCGGGACGCCGCACTCCGGGCACAGTCCGGGACAGTCGTCGCGACACACGGGCGAGAACGGCAACATCATGCCGACGGCGTCGATGATGGGCTGTTCGAGGTCGACCCTGTCGTCGACGACCCGTCCCACCTCGTCATCGTCGTCGGTGGTGGCCTCGGTGGCGCTGTCCGGATAGGCGAACAACTCGGTGAGGTCGATCTCGACGTCGCCGGTGACGGGGGTCAGACAGCGGGAACACTCGCCCTCGGTCGGCGCGGAGACCGTGCCGCTGACGAGCACTCCCTCGGACACCGACTCGAGGCGCAGGTCGAGTTCGACGGGAGCGCCCTCGGGAATGGCGATCAGCTCGATGCCGATGCGCGACGGCGCGGCCACGGTCTCACCGAAGGTGATCATCGAACCGGGCCGAAGACCGAGACGCGAGACGTCCAGCTCGAATGGTGATCGAGGGCCTGATTGTGAGCCTCTGCGCACGCCATGCTTCGACTTCCCGGCCATCAGTCGATCCTACGGCCGCGGACGGTCCCCTCTTATCGCTGGGCTCCTACCTCTGCGCGTAGTCGTGCGTGCCCGCGGCGGTGCGCAACTGGTGGCGTCCACGCCCGACCGAGCGGAGCGTGCCGTTGAGGTATTCCTCGAACTCGGCCAGCTTGCTGTCGACGTAGATGTCGCACTCGCCACGGAGGCGGTCGGCCTCGGCGTGCCCGGTGTCGATCAGGCGGGTCGCCTCCGACGTCGCGGTCTGCACGATCTCGGTCTGAGCGACCAGTCGCTGCTGCTCCTTGATGCCTTCCTGGACGGCCTTCTCATAGGAGATGTTGCCGTTCTCGATGAGGCGGTCGGCTTCGGCCTTGGCGCGCCCGGTGCTGGCCTCGTACTCGCGCTTGGCCATGACCGAGACGCGGTTGGCTTCCTCGCGGGCCTCACCGACCATCCGCTCGGCGTGCTGACGCGCCTCGGCGACCATGCGATCGGCCTGCCCCTTGGCGTCGGCGAGGATCCGATCCGCCTCGGCACGGGAGTGGTTGACCAGCGAGTCGGCTTCTGCGGTCGCCGACGAGACCATCGAGTCGGCATGGTCCTTCGCCTCGCGCAGCATCCCGTCGCGGGCGTCGAGAACGTCCTGGGCGTCGTCGAGTTCGCCGGGGATCGCATCCTTGATGTCGTCCAGCAATTCGAGCACGTCGCCACGGGGCACCATGCAGCCCGCCGTCATCGGCACGCCGCGGGCTTCCTCGACGATCGCTCCGAGCTCGTCGAGCGCCTCAAATACTCGGTACACGGCAACACCCTCCCGGCCTTAGTTGGTTGTTACTAGTGTGCCTGGTGTTACCCGTGTGACTAGGCACGCCACGCCGGTGAGTCGCGATGGCGGTATTTTCGGGTGAGCTCGGCGGCCGTGCTCCCGACCCGTCGCCCAACGTGCCGCCAGTGCGACATTCCGGCGGATTTCTCGCCATGGCCGCACGCTCGGCGCGCAATGGCAGGCAAAGTGTCAGCGCTCGGCGAGTTTGACCCGCAGACGTGCGTTGACGGCCTCTGGCAGCAACTCCGAGACGTCACCGCCGAGCACCGCGACCTCCTTGGCGAGCGACGACGACACGAAGGAGTACTGCGGCCTGGTCGCGACGAAGAAGGTGTCCACCCCCGCGACGTGCTTGTTCATCTGCGCCATCTGCAGCTCGTACTCGAAGTCGGTGCCCGTGCGCAGTCCCTTGACGATCGCGGTGAGCCCGTGGGCCTTCACGAAGTCGACGACCAACCCGCTGCCACTCTCGACCCGAAGGTTCGGCAGGTGCGTCGTCGACTCGCGGATCAGGTCGATGCGCTCCTCGGAGGTGAACATGCCCGACTTGTTCGGGTTCACCAGCACCGCAACGACGACCTCGTCGAACTGTGCCGCCGCCCGTTCGAACACGTCGATGTGGCCGAGGGTCACGGGGTCGAAGGAACCTGGGCATACGGCGCCACTCATGGTCGACGACGCTACGCGATCTCGCCGAACTCCAGGCGGGTGTCGCCGTAGCGGCGGTCCTTGCCCGCAGTCCAGCCGGCCGGCCACGTCAACGCCGGACTGGATGCAGAACGTTCGATGACGGCGATCGCCCCTGCGGCCAGCCAGCCGCGGTCGGCGAGGACGGACAGAACCGCCTCGACGTCGGCCGAGGCCACCTCGTACGGCGGGTCGGCGAGGACCACGTCGGCAGGTGTCGGGGCGCCGACCGCGAGGACCGACGCCACCTGACCGCAGCGCACCACCGCGCCCGTGGCACCAAGGGCGCGCACGTTGTCGGCGATGACGGCGGCGGCCCGGCGATCGGACTCCACGAACACCGCCGAGGCGGCGCCGCGCGAAAGCGCTTCCAGCCCAAGGGCGCCAGAGCCCGCATACAGATCGAGCACCGTGGTGCCCGCCAGGTCGAGTCGGGCAGTCAGGACGTTGAACAAAGACTCGCGGACACGATCGGTGGTGGGCCGAGTCCCCCGTCCAGATCGCTGCTGTGGCACTGCAATCCGGCGCCCTCCGAACTGACCCCCGATGATGCGGGTCAGTGGATCACCGCCAGGAGGTCGCCACCTTCTACCTGCGCCGTGGCCGTGACGGCGACCCGGTTGACGGTGCCCGCCTTGGGGGCGGTGATCGCGGCCTCCATCTTCATGGCCTCGATGGTGGCGATGGTCTGCCCGGCACTGACCTGATCGCCCTCGGCGACGTTGATGGTGACGACGCCCGCGAACGGGGCCGCGACGTGATCGGAGTTGGCGCGGTCGGCCTTCTCGGCGGCGGGGACGTCGGCGGCGATGGACTGATCACGCACCACGACCGGCCGGAGTTGGCCGTTGATGATGCACATCACCGTGCGCATACCGCGTTCGTCGGCGTCGGAGATGGCCTCGAGCCCGATGATGAGGTCGACACCGCGATCGATCTGGATGCGGTGCTCGTCACCGTGGCGCAGGCCGTAGAAGAACTGGTTGGCACTCAGCCGCGAGGTGTCACCGTAGATCTCCCGGTGCTCTTCCAATTCCTTTGTGGGGCCGGGGAACAGAAGCCGGTTGAGGGTGGTCTGACGGTCGTGGCCCGGCTTCGTCAGAGCCACCTCGTCGTCGGCCGTGAGTGGCTGAACCGGTTTGGCCGCCGCACGCCCGGCCAGCGCCTTGGTGCGCAGCGGTTCGGGCCATCCGCCCGGCGGATCGCCCAATTCACCGCGCAGGAACCCGATCACGGAGTCGGGGATGTCGAATCGTGCCGGGTCGGCCGCGAATTCATCCGCCGTGGCGCCCGCGCCGACCAGGGCCAGCGCCAGGTCTCCGACGACCTTCGACGACGGCGTGACCTTCACCAGGTGACCGAGCACGCGGTCGGCCGCGGCGTAGGCCTCCTCGATCTGCTCGAAGCGGTTGCCAAGGCCCAGCGCGATCGCCTGCTGACGCAGGTTGGAGAGCTGGCCGCCGGGAATCTCGTGTTCGTATACCCGCCCGGTGGGAGCCGTGATTCCAGACGCTCCAACATCAAAGGGCGCGTACACCTTCCGCAGTGACTCCCAGTACGGCTCGAGGTCGCATACGGCGCGCAGCGACAGCCCGGTGTCATGGCTGGTGTGGGCGGCCGCGGCGACGATCGAACTCAACGCGGGCTGGCTGGTGGTGCCAGCCAACGGGGCGGCGGCACCGTCGACCGCGCTGGCACCCGCCTGCCACGCGGCGGTGTAGGTGGCCAGCTGTCCGCCGGGGGTGTCGTGGGTGTGCACGTGCACGGGCAGGTCGAACCGACTGCGCAGCGCGGTGACCAAGGTGGTCGCCGCGGGCGGCCGCAGCAGGCCTGCCATGTCCTTGATCGCCAGCACGTGGGCGCCCGCTTCGACGATCTGCTCGGCGAGCCGGAGGTAGTAGTCCAGGGTGTACAGGGTCTCGGCGGGATCGGACAGGTCGCCGGTGTAACTCATCGCGACTTCGGCGACCGCAGAATCGGTTCCACGCACCGCATCGATGGCAGGCCGCATCGACTCGACGTTGTTGAGCGCGTCGAAGATGCGGAAGACGTCGATGCCCGTCGCGGTGGCCTCCTGCACGAACCCTTCAGTGACCACCTCCGGGTACGGCGTGTAGCCGACGGTATTGCGGCCCCGAAGCAGCATCTGCAGGCAGATGTTGGGGATCGCCTCGCGCAGCGCAGCCAGCCGCTCCCAGGGATCTTCCTTCAGGAACCGCAGGGCCACGTCGTAAGTCGCGCCACCCCAGCACTCGATGGACAACAGTTGCGGCGTCATCCTGGCGATGTACGGCGCGATCAGCGTGAGGCCGGTGGTCCGCACCCGGGTGGCGAGCAACGACTGGTGAGCGTCGCGGAACGTGGTGTCGGTGACGCCCACTGCCGGCGAGTCTCGCAGCCAGGCCGCGAAACCCTCGGGTCCCAGCTCGAGCAGCCGCTGCCTGCTGCCCGGTGGCGGCGTCGATTCGAGGTCGCCATCGGGAAGCTTGTCCTGCGGGTAGACCCGCTGGCTGCCCCCGTAGGGCGTGTTGACGGTGACCTCGGCGAGGTAGTTGAGGATCTTCGTGCCGCGGTCCGCGGACGTGTGCGCGGTGAGCAGATGGGGGCGTTCGTCGATGAACGACGTGGTGACCCGGCCCGCCCGGAAGTCGGGATCGTCGACCACTGCCTGCAGGAACGGGATGTTGGTCGAGACCCCCCGTACCCGGAACTCGGCCAATCCACGTTTGGCGCGCGTCGCCGCCGTGGAGAAGTCGCGCCCCCGGCACGTCAGCTTCACCAACATCGAGTCGAAGTGCGCGCTGATCTCGGCGCCCAGGTGGGTGCCGCCGTCCAGCCGGATGCCCGCACCACCGGGTGAGCGATAACCGGTGATGCGGCCCGTGTCGGGCCGAAAACCGTTGCCCGGATCCTCGGTGGTGATCCGGCACTGCATGGCCGCGCCGCGCACCTGCACCGAATCCTGACTCAGTCCCAGCTGTGCCAGCGTCTCCCCCGCGGCGATGCGCAGCTGGCTGGCCACCAGGTCGACGTCGGTGATCTCCTCGGTGACGGTGTGCTCGACCTGAATGCGGGGGTTCATCTCGATGAACACGTGGTCACCGCGCTCGTCGAGCAGGAACTCCACGGTGCCCGCGCAGGTGTAGTCGATCTGCCTGGCGAACGCGACGGCGTCCGCACAGATGCGGTCCCGCAGCTCGGTGGGCAGATTCGGCGCTGGCGCCAGCTCGATCACCTTCTGGTGGCGGCGCTGCACGCTGCAGTCCCGTTCGAACAGGTGGATGACGTTGCCCTGGCCGTCGGCCAGGATCTGCACCTCGATGTGGCGCGGGTTCACCACGGCCTGCTCGAGGTAGACCATCGGATCTCCGAACGCCGACTCCGCCTCGCGGCTGGCGGCTTCGATCGCCTCGGCGAGCGCCTCGGGTTCGGCCACTCTCCGCATTCCGCGTCCACCGCCGCCGGACACCGCCTTCACGAAGAGCGGGAACTGCATGTCCGCCGCAGCGCCGACGAGCTCGTCCGCCGACGCCGACGGCGCCGAGGACGCGAGCACCGGCAGACCCGCCGCCCGTGCCTCGGCGATCGCACGGGACTTGTTGCCCGTCAGCTCGAGCACGTGAGCACCCGGGCCGACGAACGTGATCCCGGCCTCGGCACAGGCGGCGGCCAATTCCGGGTTCTCCGAGAGGAATCCGTAGCCTGGATACACCGCGTCGGCGCCTGCGTGTCTGGCGACGCGGATGATCTCGTCGACCGATAGATAGGCACGGACCGGACGGCCGGTCTCGCCGATCTGGTAGGACTCGTCGGCCTTCAACCGGTGAGACGAATTGCGATCCTCGAAGGCGTACACCGCAACCG